>NZ_JBPQTL010000106.1:0-19076 GCF_051386295.1 Micromonospora sp. URMC 105
CCGGCCCGGCTGCGCTCCGGTCCCCGGGTCGGTGCGCTGATCGTCGCCGGTGGGCTGGCCCAGGTGGGCGTCCTGGCCACCCTGCTGGTCGCCGGGGGCGCGGTGGCCCGCTCGCTGCCCGCGTGGCGGGGCGCGGCCGCCGGCCCGGCCTACGGCTGGGGCTGGCAGCTTCCGGTCGCCGTCGCGCTGACCGCCGCCGCGATCGGCCTGCTGCTGCCCCGGGCCGCCCGCTCGGTGACCGCCCTCGCCGGTGTCGCGCTGACCGCCTTCGCCCTGCCGGCGGTAGCTGCCACGTCGTGGCCGGCGGCGCTCGCCGTGGACCTCGCCGTCGGGGCGGGGCTGCTGCTCGCCGTCGTCCACCCGGGTCGCCGCACCCCGGCCGTGCTGGTCGGCTCCCTGGCCGGCGCCGCGCTGCTCGGGCACGCGTTGCTGGTGGCGCTGGCCGCCCCGGGCGGCATGCTGGCGGCGCTCGGGGTGCTGCTGCCCGCCGGGCTCACGGTGGCGGCCCTCGCCCGCCGGGGGACCCCGGCGCAGCACGCCGTCGCCGGGAGCGGGCTCGCGGTGGCGCTGCTCGCCGGGCCGGCGGGGACGGTCGTCGCGCTCCTCGCCGCCGGGTCGCCGCCCTGGTGGCAGCTGCGGGCCGGATTCGCCGCCGTCGTGCTGCCGCTGGTCGCGCTCGGCGCGGTCCGCCGCCACTGGCCCGACCTCGACGGGTACGCCTCGACCGCGACCGCCGTGGCGCTCGGCGTGGGCGGCCTGGCGCCGGTGGTCGTACCGGCCGCCGAGCCGGTCACGCTCTACGCCGCGCTCGCCGCGCTGGCGCTGGCGGTCGTCGACCGGGACGCTCCGGCGTCGGTCGCCGGGCGGGCGGTGGGCGCCGTCCTGGCGGTGGTCGCCACGCTCGCCGCCGCCCCGGTGGCCCTGACGGCACTCTTCTCCCCGTACGACGGGGCGGTCGAGCCCTGGGCGGGCGTACCCGCGACCGCGCCGCTGCCCGGCGGTTGGCCCGCCGGGGCGGCCCTGCTGGTGCTGGCCGCCGCCGGGCTGGCCGCCCGGCAGGCCCAGGCCGGCCGGGCCGTCGTGGCCCTGCCGGCGCTGCCCTTCGCCGCCGCCGCGCTGCCGGTGCTGCTGGTCACCGCCGGTGCGCCCTGGCCGGTGGTGCCCGCGGTGGCGCTGCTCATCGGCCTGGCCGCCCTGCTGGCCGCCGCGCTGTCGCCCCCGCGTCCCCTGCTGGGCGCGGTGGCGGTGCCGGTCGGGCTGCTCTGGACCCTGGCCGGGCTGACCGGGCTCGCCGCCACCCGGGCCGGCACCCTCGCCGGCCTGGCCCTGCTGGTCGTGGCGGCGGTGGTGGCCGGCGTCGCCGGGCGGCGCGCCGAGGTGCGGCTGACCGGCTGCCTGGTGGCGGTCGGCGCGGCGACCGGCCTCGCGGTGACCGCGTCGCTGGCCGCCGGGCTGCCGCTGCACACCGCCGGCTTCGCCGTGCTCGCGGTGGCGGCGGCGGCGCTCTCCGTCGCGCCGCCGCTGGCCCGGCGCACGCCGGTCGCCGGGCGGGCAGCGGAGGGGGCCGCGCAGGCCGTGGCGCTGGTGGCGCTGCTGCTCACCGCGCCCGCCCCGCGCCAGGCGGCGGCGGTCTGCGTGCTCTGGGGCGTGGCGGTGGCGCTGCGGGTGCTGCGCCGGGGCGAGTCCGCCGAGCGGCGGTGGGCCTTCGCGGGCATCGCCGGCGGCAGTGAGCTGCTCGGCGCCTGGCTGCTGCTCGCCGACGGCGGCGTGGTGCTGCTGGAGGCGTACACCCTGCCGGCGGCGGCGCTGGCGCTGGTCGCCGGAGTGGTTGCTCTGCGTAGCCGACCGGGGCTGACCAGCTGGCCGGCGCTCGGCCCGGGGCTCGCCGCCGGGCTGCTGCCCGGCCTGGTGTCGGTGCTGGTCGCCCCCGAACCGCAGCCCTGGCGACGGCTGCTGCTCGGGGTCGCGGCGCTGGGCGTGGTGCTCGCCGGGGCTACCCGGCGCTGGCAGGCGCCGGTGGTGCTCGGGGGCACGACGCTGGCTCTGCTGGCCCTGCACGAGCTGGTCCGGGGCTGGGACCTGCTGCCCCGGTGGATCTTCCTGGCGGCGGGCGGGTTCGCGTTGATCGCCCTCGCCGCCACGTACGAGCGGCGTCGGCGGGACCTGACCCGGCTGCGCGCGGCCGTCGGCCGGATGGGCTGAGGTAGGGGCAACACCACCTCGAATCGGGGTGTTGCCATGATTACGCCGCGCAACCGTCGCCGCGACAATTCAGGTGGGCCCGCCAACGGGTGCGGCCCGGACCGAGGACAGGGGAGCGGAGATGGCGCGTTCAGCGGTGGCGGACCAACCGGTACGACGCGGCAGTGACTACGCGGTGTTGTCCCGACGGATCAACGAGGCCGGCCTGCTGGAACGCCGTCCCGGCCGGTACGCGACGCGGATCGCGCTGACCGCCGGCTTCTTCCTGGCGGGCTGGGCCGCGGTGGTGGCGGTCGGGGACTCGTGGGCGCAGCTGCTGATGGCGGTGGTCATGGCCGTCGCCACCACCCAGGTGGCCTTCCTCGGCCACGACGCCGGGCACCGCCAGATGTTCCGCCGCCGTGGCCCGAGCGAGCTGGCCGGCCTGCTCGCCGGCAACCTGTCGGTCGGACTGAGCTACGGCTGGTGGGTCGACAAGCACAACCGGCACCACGCCAACCCGAACCACACCGACGAGGACCCGGACGTCGGCGGCGGCGCGCTGGTCTGGACGTACGAGCAGGCCGCGGCGACCCCGCCCTACCTGCGCTGGCTGGCGCGGCGGCAGGCCTGGCTGTTCTTTCCGATGCTGCTGCTGGAGGGCTTCCACCTGCACGTGGCCAGCATCCGGGCGCTGGTCGGCCGGTCGGGCGGCGGCTGGTCCACGCCGATGCGGCACCGGGGCGTGGAGGGGCTGCTGCTCGTCGCGCACACCGTCGGCTACCTGGGGCTGATCTTCGCGGTGATGTCGCCGGCGAAGGCGCTCGCCTTCATCGCCATCCACCAGGGACTCTGGGGCCTCTACATGGGCTGCGCGTTCGCCCCGAACCACAAGGGCATGCCGATGCCGACGGAGGACGACGACCTGGACTACCTGCGCAAGCAGGTGCTCACCTCGCGCAACGTGCGGGGCGGGCGGGTCGTCGACGTCGCGCTGGGCGGGCTCAACTACCAGATCGAGCACCACCTGTTCCCGAACATGCCCCGGGGCAACCTGCGGCGGGCGCAGCCAATCGTGCGGGCGTACTGCGCCGAGCGCGACGTGCCGTACGCCGAGACCGGGCTGGTGGAGTCGTACCGGCAGGCGCTGGCGCACCTGCACGAGGTGGGCCGGCCGCTGCGCGGCTGACCCCGCGTACGCGCGTCGGGGTGCGGGGCGGTCAGCCGCCGAACGCCTTGATCAGCTCCGCCGGAGCCTCCTGGGTCTGGGCGGCCGGCGGCTTCTGCGGGGCGACGGCCGCGCCGAAGTCCGTGTAGGTGGTCTTCAGCTTGCCGGCCGCGGGGGACAGCACGGTGGTGTCGACGACCAGCTCGATCAGCCGGCCCTGGTCGTCGGTTTTTGCGGTGAACGGCACCGCCTTGGCCTTGGCGCCGAGCGCCTTGATGCCCTTGTCGTCCGGCTTGGCCTTGCTGTAGTCCAGGGTGCCGGCGAAGGCGTGGTCGCCGGTCTTCTCGACCTCGGTGACCCCCTTGATCATCTGTCGGGCGCCGCCCGGGTCGCCGTCCGGCATCAGGTTCATCTGGCCGCTGGCGCCGAGCTTGGTGGCGTCCATGTGCAGCCACTTCTTCGGCGCGCCGGCCATCCCGCTGATCTTCATCCAGGCGTCGTCGCCGAGGGTGATCATCCGGACCTTGCCCTGGCTGCCCATGTCGAGGGTCATGTCCATCGCCTTGGTGCGCGGGTCCATCAGGCCGCCGCCGTTGAGCACCGACGACGAGATGGTGGCCCGGACGCTGGCCTCGTTGAGCTTGAGCGCCGCGGCGGTCAACTCGTCGAGCGGGGCGGTCTTCGCACTGCTGCTCGGTGCGACGCTCGCGGCGCTGCCGCCGGCGGCTGGAGCGTCCGCTCCGGTCTGGTTGCCGCAGCCGGTCAGCAGACCCAGCGCGGCGACGAGCGCGACCCCCGTGGTCGCCAGCCGTCGAGTGTTCATTGTGGATTTCTCCTCGTGAAGGGTGGGCCGGCGCGGTGCGTGCCGCCCGCACCGGCCGGGCCGTCGGTCAGCGTAGCGGGCGGAAGCGACAGTCGGGCGTCGATGTCCACCCGTCGTCGCCGTCGGTGACCCGCCGGGCACACCCGGTTCGGCAGGCCGGCCGGGCTGCGGCGGGTCCGGCCCGCCCGATCCGGTCCCGGTAGGGTCGGGCCATGACAGACCTGCTCACCGCCGAGGCGGTGCAAGAGAAGCTGGGCGGGCTGGCGGACTGGTCGGGCGACCCGACTCAGATCAGCCGCGTGGTCGAGCTGGACAGTTTTCCGGCGGCCATCGCGGTGGTCGACCGGGTGGCGGAGGTGGCCGAGCGACTCGACCACCACCCCGACATCGACATCCGGTGGCGGACCGTGACCTTCCGCTGCGTCACCCACTCGGCCGGTGGCGTCACCGACCGGGACGTGGAGCTGGCGCGCCAGATCGACGACATCGTCCGGAGCGCCCGATGAGATTCGAGATCAGCAAGGTCCTGGACGCCATCGAGGGGCGGGTCTGCACCGACCCGTCGCTGGCCCGGGCGGTCCTCGACCTCGCCGAGGTGATCCGCTACCAGGACCTCGACGGAGGCCGGCCGGCCAGCCTGCTGCGGCTGGGCATGGTGATCGACGCCCTTTCCCGCGAGCTGGAGGAGGACAGCGTCCCGGTCTACGCCGTGGTGCACCGGGCGTTGCTCTCCGACGCGGACCTCACCTCCAACGAGCGGATGGTGGTCCGGCGCTGGGCCGACGACGGCCTGGTCGAGGTGCTGGACAATCCGGGCGACCGGATGCTGGAGGTGGCCGACCTGCTCGGCCTGCCGGTGCTCACCCGGGTCCGCCTCGACGGCCTGCGCGGCCGGTTCCCGTGGCTGGTGGAGCAGCCGGGGCGGGTGCTCGCGCCGGTGCCCGGCGCCGGTGGCCCGGTCTTCGTCGCCCACGTCGGCGGTGCCCCGACCCCGGTCGAGGGGGACCGCTCGCCGGTCGGGGCGAAGCTGCTGGCCCGGCAGTGGCGCTGCCCGGAGCCGGGCTGCGCGCTCTTCGGCGGCGGCGGGGGCGGCGGCGCCTTCGCCGACCTGGCCCGGGTCGAGCGTGCGCCCGCCGGCCAGCCGCCACCGTCGCTGCGCAACGGGGTGCCCACCTGCCCCCGGCACGGCACCCGGCTCGGCGACGCCGGGCCGCGCCCCCGCAGCGAGGTGCTGGCGGTGCGGATCGGCGGGCTGGTCCGGCGGCGGTTCGTGCTCACCGAGGAGCAGCCGGTGCTGGTCGGGCGGGCGCCCGAGAGCAACGGCGGGATCGTGCTCGGCCAGTGGCTCAACGACGAGGCCCGACGCTGGATCAGCCGTAACCACATCCGGCTGGAGCTGCGGGTCGGTGAGGTGATCGTGACCGACGTGAGCACCAACGGCTCCGGCATCCGCCCGAACGGCTCGATGACCGAGGCGGAGCGTATCCCGCTCGCGCCGAACCAGTCCCGGGTGCTCGGCGGCGCCGACATGGTGGAGCTCTACCCGGGCGTCCAGGTCGGCCGGGCCAAGGAACTGCCCACCGGCGCCCCGTTCACCCCGACCTCGGTGATGGCCGAGGCGCCCACCATGGCGATGCGCCTGCCCCGCGCCTGAGCAACCGCGCAGACGACGGCGGGCGCCGGGACCGTGGTCCCGACGCCCGCCTCTCGCGTACGAGGTGTCAGCCGGCCAGCACGGCGGCGAGCTGGGCCACCGCGTGGTCGATCTCGTCCTCGGTGATCACCAGTGGCGGGGCCAGCCGGATGGTGGAGCCGTGGGTGTCCTTGGCCAGGACGCCCCGCTCCATCAGCCGCTCACAGGCCTGACGGCCGCTCATCAGCGCCGGGTCGATGTCCACCCCGGCCCAGAGGCCCCGGACCCGGACGGCGACCAGACCCTTGCCGAGCAGCCCCTCCAGGCCGGCGCGCAGCCGCGCGCCCAGCTCGGCGGAGCGGCGCTGAAACTCGCCGGTGGCCAGCAGCCGGACCACCTCGGTGGCGACCGCGCAGGCCAGCGGGTTGCCGCCGAAGGTCGAGCCGTGCTGGCCCGGCTTCAGCACGCCCAGCACGTCGGCGTTCGCGGCGACCGCGGAGACCGGCACGATGCCGCCGCCGAGCGCCTTGCCCAGCAGGTACATGTCCGGCACGACGCCCTCGTGGTCGCAGGCGAAGGTGCGCCCGGTCCGGCCCAGGCCGGACTGGATCTCGTCGGCGATGAAGAGCACGTTGCGCTCGGTGCAGACCCGGCGCACGCCCGGCAGGTAACCCTCCGGCGGCACCACGACGCCCTGCTCGCCCTGAATCGGCTCCAGCAGCACCGCGACGGTGTTCTCGTCGATCGCGGCGGCCAGCGCCTCCAGGTCGCCGTAGGGGACGACCGTGAAGCCCGGGGTGTACGGCCCGAAGTCGGCGCGCGCGTCCTCGTCGGTGGAGAAGCTGACGATGGTGGTCGTCCGGCCGTGGAAGTTGCCCTCGGCGACCACGATGTTGGCCTGGCCGGGGGTGACGCCCTTGACCTGGTAGCCCCACTTGCGGGCGACCTTGACGCCGGTCTCGACCGCCTCGGCGCCGGTGTTCATCGGCAGGACCAGGTCCTTGCCGCACAGCTCGGCCAGCTCCCGGCAGAAGTCGGCGAACTGGTCGTGGATGAACGCGCGGCTGGTGAGCGTCAGCTTGTCGAGCTGCTCGTGCGCGGCCCGGATCAGCGTCGGGTGCCGGTGGCCGAAGTTCAGGGCCGAGTAGCCGGCCAGGCAGTCCAGGTAGCGACGGCCGTCCACGTCGGTGAGCCAGGCGCCCTCGGCGGAGGAGATCACCACCGGCAGCGGGTGGTAGTTGTGCGCGGTGTGCTTCTCCGCGTCCCGTACCGCGGCCGGAGTCCGCAGCATGTCCTCGATCACTTGCTCGCCTTTCCCTGACGGAGTCGCAACGTGCAGCACTTCGGTCCGCCGCCGGCCTTGCGCAGCTCGGACAGGTCGATACCGATGGTTTCGTAGCCCCGGTCGCGCAGCTTCGCGGCCAGGTCGGTGGCCTGCGCCGGCAGCACCACGTGCCGGCCGTCGCTGACCGCGTTCAGCCCCAGCACCTCGGCGTCGGCCATGGTGGCGTGCACCGCGTCCGGGAAGAGCCGGCGCAGCACCGCCCGGCTGCCGGGAGAGAACGCCTCCGGAAGGTACGCCACGGTCCGCTCGTCGAGCACGGTCAGGGCGGTGTCCAGGTGGTAGAAGCGCGGGTCGACCAGCTGCATCGTGATCACCGGGTAGCCGAAGACCTCCTGCAGCTGCGCGTGCGAGGCGTGCGCGGTGCGGAAGCCGGTGCCGGCCAGCAGGTAGTCGCCGACCAGCAGGACGTCGCCCTCGCCCTCGTTGACGTGCTTCGGGTCGTACATCTCGAAGCCGGCGGCCTCGAACCAGGCGCGGTAGGCGGGGGCCTCGTCGGCGCGCTGCGGGTCGCGGAACTGCACCGCCATGGCCTTGTCGTCGATCACCGTGCCACCGTTGGCCGCGAAGACCATGTCCGGCAGGCCGGCGACCGGCTCGATCAGCTCGACGGAGTGGCCCAGGTCGAGGTAGGTCTGGCGCAGCTGCTCCCACTGCCGGATGGCGAGGTCGGCGTCGACCGGTGCGGTCGGGTCCATCCACGGGTTGATGGCGTAGTCGACGGCGAAGTACGTCGGCCGGCACATCAGGAAGCGCTGGCTGCTGGCGTCCATCGTCATGTCCTGCTCCTGGGGGTCGGGCGCGCCCGGCCACCTCGGCCGACGGGCTGGCGCCGTTCGTCAACGGTATGCGGGACCGGCCGACGACATCCACCGCCGAGAGTTGCGTACGCCGACGGATCGTTGCGTCTAGCGCCCGGCGGGCGGCGATGTGTTGCGTTCACGCTCACCCAGGCGAAACGACGCCGGGGCCGCCACCCCCGTGACGGGAGATGACGGCCCCGGATGCGCTTCGGGGGCGGCGAACCGCCGCCCCCGAAAGGATGCGTGCCCGGCTGGTGAACCACCAGGCTGGTCGGGCGTCGCCGGCGCACCACCGGCGAGCGGGAAAGTGCCCGTCAGAAGCGGTCCACAAACTGTGAGTCGAGCCACTCCCGGAACCGAGCCACCCAGTCGCCGTCGGTGGTCGGCCAGTCGAACTGGCCGGTCATCGCGACCACGCCGAGCACCACGGCGGCCAGGCCGAGCAGGATGCCGATCAGCGCGTCGGTCTTGCCGGCCACGTGCCGCCGCCGGGTCGCCATCAGGCCGAGGACGGAGAGCACCGCGCCGGCCGCGCCGACCGCGATGCCGTACCCGGCCAGGGTGCCGGTGAGCACGAACAGCGCACCGACCACGGAGACGATCAGACCCAGGGTGGCCAGCAAGCTGGCCCGCGGCTTCGGGCCGGCGACCACCGGGGTCTCCCGCCGGGCCTCGTCGCGGTCCACGGTGCGGGTCGCGTCGCGGTCGTGGTTCAGGTCGACGGTCCGCTCCGCAGCGGGGTCCGCCAGGGGCGTGGCCGCTCGGGTGTCCGGGTCCGCGCCGGTCAGCCGGTCCGGGGTACGGCGGGGCTCGTCGTCGACCGGGGCGACCCGGCCGGACGGTCCACCCGGCGAGGTCGGGCGGATCATGGCGGCGCGGGCCAGCGCGCCGCGCTCGGCGGCCCGGCGCTCCGCGTCGGCGTCGCGCTCGCCGTCGCCGGCCAGCGCGCTGCTGCGGTACGTCGTCTGCTCGGCGTCCCGGTCGGTGACCACCGGCTGGCCGGCCGGGCGGTCGCCGCCGACCCGGTCTATTCCGTCGACGCGGCCGTCACCGTTCTGGTCGGTCGTGGGCGCCGGCTCGGTCCGGCGCGACAGCGAAGGAATCTTCATCTCGAACACCTCCTGATGGGTGCGTGGAGGCCTCGGAAGCGCCGGTGGGCTGCCACGCGTATCACCGCGGTGGTACCCAGCCGTCCGATCCGCCACACCCGGGCTACCGTTGCCGGCGTGCCAGAGGGACACACCATCCACCGCCTGGCGGCCCGGCACGCCGAGCTGTTCGCCGGCGACAAGGTGACCGCCGCCAGCCCGCAGGGCCGCTTCGCCGAAGGCGCCGCCCGGCTCTCCGGCACCGTCCTCGACGGCACCGAGGCGTACGGCAAGCACCTGCTGCACCACTACGCCGGTGAGCTGACCCTGCACGTGCACCTGGGCCTGTACGGCAAGTTCAGCGACGGGCCGGGGGAGCCGCCGCCCCCGGTCGGGCAGGTCCGGTTGCGGCTCGCCGGCGACCGGCACTGGCTCGACCTGCGCGGCCCCACCGCCTGCGAGCTGCTCACCCCGCCCGAGGTGGTAGCGCTGCGCGAGCGGCTCGGCCCCGACCCGCTGCGCGCCGACGCCGACCCGGCACGGGCCTACCAGCGGATCCGGCGCAGCCCCACCCCGCTCGCCGCGCTGCTGCTGGACCAGTCGGTGGTGGCCGGCACCGGGCTGATCTTCGTCACCGAGGCGCTGTTCCGGGCGGGGTTGTCGCCGACGCTGCCCGGCCGGGAGCTGACCCCGGCCGGCTGGGACACGCTCTGGGCCGACCTGGTCGCGCTGATGACGCTGGCCGTCGCGCGCGGCCGGATCGACACCGTCCGCGACGCGCACCTGCCGGAGGCGATGGGGCGCCCGGCCCGCGTCGACCGGCACGGCGGCGAGGTGTACGTCTACCGCCGCCCCGGCGACCCCTGCCACGTCTGCGCCACGCCGGTCAGCCAGGGCGCGCTGGCCGGGCGCAACCTCTACTGGTGCGCCACCTGCCAGGCCGGCTGACCCCGCTCAACCGCCGTCGAGCAGCCAGCGGACCGACTCGACCTGGTTCGGGAAGACGACCTCCCCGTCGGTGCTCCAGGCCAGCGTCTGCGCGATCGCCCAGCCCCGGACCCGTTCCCGGTCCAGCCCCAGCACGCCGGTGACCCGGTCCAGCCGCCGCCGGAGCGCCGCAGGCGAGTGACCCAGCTCCGGGCCGCGCACGATCGGCACCGCCCCGAACTCCCGCTCGCCGACCAGCGGCTTCGGGTCGATCACCAGCCACGGCTCGCGGGTCGCGCGCAGCACGTTTCCGGCGTGCAGGTCCTGGTTCACCAGCACCTGTTCACCCTGGTCGTCGACGAGGTCGGCGAGCCGGCCGAGCGCGGCGTCGAGCAGCCGCCGCTCGTACGGCCGGCCGGCCCGCTCCCAGTTCCCCGGCAGCCGCTCCCGCCAGCCGCCCGCCTCCTCGGCGAGCGTGGTGAACGGCGCGCCGGCCGGCCGCCACAGCCGGGGCAGCAGCCCGACCACCACGTCAAGCGCCTCGTCGGGTGGCAGCCGGTGCACCGGCGAGCCGGGCAGGCACCGCTCGATCAGCAGCGCCCGGCGCTGCGGGTCGTGGCCGAGCAGGCGTACCGCACCGTCGCCGGCCCAGTGCGCGAGCGCGTCGGCCTCGTGGCGGCTGTCCGGTTCCGGGTACTGGAGTTTCAGCACCGCCGCAGTGCCGTCGGGCAGCGTGGCGGGCATCGCCAGCGAGGCGAACGCGTACCGGAAGGGCGGCCCGAGCCGCAGCGACCAGCGCGCGGCGCACTCGTCGCGCCACCGGGGGAGTGTCGCCAGCCAGTCCGGGCCGGTCGGCCTCCGCCGCACCCAGGACAGTGCCTCCGGGATCTCCATCCGGCCATCCTGCCCGCCCGGCCCACCCTGTTACGGCGGCCACCCTGCCCCCGCCGCTCGGGCATTGCCGGTTCTGGGTGCGTTTCTTGTCGCCTGGACGGCAACAGATGCACCCAAACACGCGCCCGTGCCGGCTCGGCGTTGCCCGCCGGTGTCCCCGGCGACGACGGCGAGGGCGGTCAGCCCTGCGGGCGTCGCCCCGGGCGTTGCGGGTTCTGGGTGCGTTTCTTGTTGCCGGGACGGCAGGAGGTGCACCAAACCCGCGCTCGTGCGGGCTCGGCGTTGCCGGCTGTTGTCCCCGGCGACGACGGCGAGGGCGGTCAGATCCGCGGGCGTCGCCCTGGGCGCTGACGGTTCTGGGTGCGTTTCTTGTCGCCGGGACGGCAACAGTTGCACCCAAACCCGCGGCCGTGCGCGCTCGGCGTTGCCGGCCGGTGTCCCCGGCGACGACGGCGAGGGCAGCGAGACCCGCGTGGCTCTGGATGCGTTTGTTGTCGTCAGGACGGCAACAAACGCACCCGGAGTGCGCGGGGTCAGGGGCGCCAGCCGGCGGCCGTCAACGCGGCGCGTAGTTGGGCCGCCACCTCGTCGGGCCGGCAGCGGACGTCGAAGGCGGTGAATCGGAGAATGCGATCCCCCTCGATCCAGATCTGGTTCTGCCGCCGCAGGTCCGCCGCCCAGTACCGGACGTCCATGTGGTGCCCGCCGTCGACCTCGACGTGCAGGCCCCAGCGTCGCCAGTAGGCGTCCAGGTAGCGAACGCGCCCGTCGGCGTCGCGCCGCCGTTCCTGCCCCTCCGGGACAGGCAGACCATGCCGCCGGCAGAGCCGGACCAGATCGATCTCCGACAGCGCCTCGGCTCCGCCGGCGATGTCGCGCAGGGTCTGCCGGATCAGGAGCCGCCGGTGGACCCGTGGCATCCGCTGCAGCACCACGCCGATCTCGTCCGGCGTCGCCCGGCGCTGTTGGCAGCCGGCCGCCAGGATCTCCTGCGCCTGCTCGTCCGTGCGGGCCCACCCGGCCGCGTCCACCAGGGAACGCGCCATGCCGGTCCGGTCGGGGTGACCGCGCTGGCGGTCCTCGGCCGGCAGGTCGCGGGTGCGGCGGACCCGGACTGCCGGGAGCCCCGGTGGAAGCCGACGCAGCAGATCCGGCGCCCGCCGACCGTGCGGCACGAGCACGTCGACGATCTCGTACCGCCAGTGACCGCGCAGCCCGGCGGCCTGCGCCGCGGCCAGTCCCGCGAGGACGGCGCCCTCCCCGGCGGCGAGCACCGCCACCCACCACTGCTGTTCCCGGTGAAACGTCGCGTGCGGGTCGCCCACCCGGAGCAGCCCTCGGCAGATCCGGTGCCACTGTCGGGTGGCGAGGCGGTGCCGCACCGCCGACGGACCCAGCTCCCGGGTCGCCTGTCCCCAGGTGAGCACCCCCGACTGGGTGAACAGCAACCAGTCCAACCCCGACGCGTCGTCACCCGGCATCCGCATTCCGCCATGACACCGGGCTTCGGGTGCAACGGTTGTCGTCCGGGCGACAAGAACTGCACCCGAAGCCGACAGGGTGCGGTCAGCGGGCCAGGGCGTCGACGGCCTTGCGGGCGGCGATCAGCACCGGGTCCCACACCGGCGCGTACGGCGGGGCGTAGCCGAGGTCCAGCGCGGTCATGTCGTCCACGGTCATGCCGTTCCAGAGCGCCACGGCCAGCGCGTCGATCCGCTTGGCCGCCTCGGAACGGCCGACGATCTGCGCGCCGAGCAGCCGCCCGGTGGGACGCTCGGCGATCAGCTTGACGGTCATCGGGCGGGCTCCGGGGTAGTAGCCGGCCCGGCTGGTCGACTCGGCCTTGACCGTGATGAACTCGAAGCCGGCCGCCGAGGCTTCCCGCTCGCGCAGCCCGGTCCGCCCCACTTCCAGGTCGCAGACCTTGGTCACGGCGGTGCCGATGACGCCCGGGAAGGTGGCGTACCCGCCGCCGATGTTGATCCCGACGACCCGGCCCTGCTTGTTGGCGTGCGTACCGAGCGGGACGTGCACCGACATCCCGCTGACCCGGTGCAGGGTCTCCACGCAGTCCCCGGCCGCCCACACGTCCGGCACTCCGGGCACCCGCATCCGCCGGTCCACCCGGATCCCGCCGGTGGTGCCCACCGGCAGGCCGGCGGCGGCGGCGAGCGCGGTGTTGGGGCTCACCCCGAGGCCCAGGACCACGAGGTCGGCCGGCAGCGACCCGTCGCTGGTGAGCACCGCGGCGACCCGGCCGTCGCGTTCGGAGAGCCCGGTCACCTCGACGCCGGTGCGGATCTCGATGCCGAGGCCGCGCATCGCCGTGGCGACCAGGGCGGCCATGTCCGGGTCGACGGTGGACATCGGCTGCTCGCCCTGCTCCACCAGGGTAACGGAGAGGCCCCGCTGGACCATCGCCTCGGCCATCTCGACCCCGATGTAGCCGCCGCCGACCACCACCGCCCGGCGCGGCTTCGGCTCGCCGTCCAGCCAGTCGCGCACCGCCGCGCCGTCGTCCAGGGTCTGCACGCCGAAGACGCCGGCCACGTCGCCGCGGGCCCAGTCGGGCTTCTTCGGCACCGCGCCGGTGGCGTACACCAGGGTGTCGAACCGCTCGCGCAGCTCGCCGCCGCGTTCCAGGTCCCGGGCGACGACCTCGCGGCGGTCCAGGTCGATGCCGGTGACCTCGGTGCGGATCCGCACGTCGATCTGGTGCTTGTCGCGGAAGGTCGCGGGGGAGCGGACGATCAGTTCGTCCCGCTCGGCGACCGTTCCGCTGATCCAGTACGGGATGCCGCACGCCGAGTACGAGGTGAAGTGTCCCCGCTCGAACGCGACAATCTCCAGGTCGTCCGCACCGCGGCGGCGGCGAGCCTGGGAGGCCGCGGCCATGCCCGCACCGTCCCCGCCGATGACGATCAGCCGTTGTGCCACGGTGACCAGTCTTCCACGTACGGGATCATCCGCGGGTCTGTCGCGCCACGTCCGCCACCACGTCCTCCAGCCGGCCCGTCCGGGCGAAGACGGCCCGCTGCCGGGCGGCGCCGCTGCCGTGCCGGCGCAGCCCGGCCAGCAGGTCGGTCACCTCGGCGAAGTCACCGTGGCTCTCCAGGGCCGGGCGTACCCGGTCGACCAGGGCGTCGAGCAGCGCCCAGGCCGGCCGCAGCTCGCCGTTGGTGAGGTCGACGCCCTCGCCCTCCAGCCCGTCGTGGGCGGCCCGCCAGTGCGCGGCGACCAGCAGGTGGTGATCGGTGTTGACCGCCGGCCGGCCCTCGGCGATGTCCGTCATCGCGGTCGCCACCATGGCCCGGACCATGGCCGCGACCAGCACCGCGTCGTCCAGCGACGGGCAGACGTCGCCGATGCGGATCTCCACCGTCGGGTACTTCGCCGACAGCCGGGCGTACCAGTAGAGCATCCCCTCGTCGAGCATCACGCCGCTGGCGATGAGCTGCCGGATCAGTCGCTGGTAGTGCTCGTGCGACTCCAGGAACGGGGTGGGTGCGACCGACGGCCAGTGCTCCCACTCGACGGAGCGCCAGCTGGCGTAGCCGGTGTCCTCGCCCCGCGCGAACGGGGAGTTGGTGGTCACCGCGTGCAGCACGGGCAGCCAGGGCCGGACGTGGTTGAGCACCTGGACGCCGGTCTCCGGATCGGGGACACCGACGTGCACGTGCATGCCGTTGTTGCCGGGGCCCGGCACCAGCAGCCGGAACCGCTCGATCATCTGGTCGAAGCGGGGCTTGTCGACGACCGGCGGGACCGGGCCCTCGACCGGGCCGGTGCCGATGGCGAGCAGCCGGACGCCGGCGCGTTCGGCGGCGTCGGCGAGCGCGGCCCGCAGCACGCCGAGGGAGTGGCGGATCGAGCTCAGTTCCAGCCCGGGCGGGCTGCCGATCTCGATCTGGCTGGTCTGGAACTCCCGCTCCACCTGGCCGCGCAGCTCGGCCGGCACCTGCTCCATCACCAGGTCGACGGCGGGCACCGCGGCGCCGGTGTGCGGGTCGACGAGCAGGAACTCCTCCTCGACACCCACCGTGAGCAGATCGGTGCCGTTCGGGGCCGTCGGGCTCGCCTCCGCCACCTGGCTGGTCATCGCGCCACCACCGTCCGTTCGCGCCGGGCACGGTCCGTCCGCGCCGGTCGGGCTCTGGTTACCCAACGTGGCGGCGGCGGAAAACGTCGCTCTCGCGCGTCGTGGCGCGTGTCGCCGATCCGGCGAGGTGGGTGGACGACGGACCCTAGGCTGATCTGCGTGCCGGGTCTGCTGGTGGCGGTGACGGGTCTGTGGGCGTACACGCTCACCGAGCTGACGCTGCTCGGCCAGCGCCCGGCCGAGCTCCTCGCCGGCGCGGCGGTGGTGGCCGCGCTGCTGCTCGCGGCGCTGCTGGCGGCGCGGCCCCGCCGGGTGGCCGGGCCGGCCCGTGCTGGCCGGCGGGCGGTGGGGCTGCGGGAGCGGGCCCGCCGGCGGCGGGTGCCCCGCCAGGTCGATCCGGACGCGGCCGGCCGGCCCCGTCCCCGGGCACCGGGGCGGCGTCCCTCGGCCGGGTGGCGCCCGGTCGCGGGCTGAACCCGCGCGTCGTCGCCCGGCCGATTCCGTCGTCATCCGTCCCGCCGGACACCACCGCGGGACATCCGGAATCGGACCGAGGGGTCACTCCATGCTCGCCTTCTCACCCGTGCACGACGCGGTGGTCGCCGCCGGCGCCGCCGTCACCTGGCTCTCCGACGCGCTCGCGCCGCTGACCGGCGGGGCCGCCACCGCCGCCGCCATCGTCCTGTTCACCATCGCCGTCCGGCTGCTGATCTCGCCGCTCACCCTGGCCCAGGTCCGCGGCGAGCGGCGCCGCACGGCGCTCGCCCCCGAGGTCCGCGAGCTCCAGCAGCGGTACGCCGACGACCCGGCCCGGTTGCAGTCGGAGCTGTTCGGGCTCTACCGGCGGGCCGGCGCCAGCCCGGTCGCCGGTTGCCTGCCGGCCCTGCTCCAGGCCCCGTTCTTCCTGGTCATGTACCGGCTCTTCGCCACCGGCGAGGGTGGGGCCGGGCTGCTGGACGAGCGGCTGGCCGGGGTGCCGCTGGGCTGGCACCTGGGCGACGGCCTCTCCGGCCCGGTGGTGCTGGTCTTCGGCGCGCTGCTGGTGGTGCTGACCGGCCTGGCCTGGTTCTCGTCCCGTCGGGCGAAGCGCGCCGCGGCGGCGACCGGCACGGTGGCCGGTTCGCCGATCGAGGGCCCGGGCGCGGCCACCCTGGGCCGGCTGATCCCGCTGCTGCCGTACGCGACGGTGCTGGTGGCGCTGGTGGTGCCGCTGGCGGCGGTGCTGTACCTGGTGACCACGACGGCGTGGACCGCGCTGGAGCAGGTGGTGTTGCGCCGGCCGCAGCCGCAAGCCATCGACAAGCGTTGACATCTGTCCGGGAGTCGGCGTACAAATCGCTCTGAGAGCGCTCTCTCGACCCGTCCCCGCAGAGAGGCACCCCGATGAACCCTGTCCCGGCGGCCCCCGCCGCCCCCCTGCGCCGCCGGTCCCGCCGACGGTTCCCCCTGGCCGTCGCGCTCGCCGTCACCACCACCGCGCTGGCCGGCGTGACGGTGACCGCGCACGCCGCCGTCCCGCCGCCTCCGTCCGGCTGGAACCTGGTGTGGAGCGACGACTTCACCGGCGGCGCCGGCACCCTGCCGTCGTCCGCCAACTGGATCATCGACACCGGCACCAGCTACCCGGGCGGCCCGCCCAACTGGGGCACCGGCGAGATCCAGACGTACACCGCCAGCACCACCAACCTCGCCCACGACGGCGCCGGCAACCTGCGGATCACGCCGGTCCGGGACGCCGCCGGCCGGTGGACCTCGGCCCGGATCGAGACGGTCCGCACCGACTTCAAGCCGCCCGCCGGGGGAGTGCTCGCCATCGAGGGGCGGATTCAGATGCCCAACGTCACCGGGGCGCAGGCCGCCGGGTACTGGCCGGCGTTCTGGGCGCTCGGCTCGCCGTACCGGGGCAACTACCAGAACTGGCCGGGCATCGGCGAGTTCGACGTGATGGAGAACGTCAACGGGCTGAACCAGGTCTGGGGCGTGCTGCACTGCGGGTACGCCCCGGGCGGCCCGTGCAACGAGTTCAGCGGGCTCGGCAACTCGCGGCCCTGCCCCGGCAGCACCTGCCAGTCCGCCTTCCACACCTACCGGTTCGAGTGGGACGCCTCGGTCAGCCCTGCGCAGTTGCGCTGGTACGTCGACGGGCAGCTCTACCACACCGTCGGGCAGCAGCAGGTCGGCGAGCCGTACTGGACCCAGATGACCAACCACGCGGGCTACTTCCTGCTGCTCAACGTCGCGATGGGCGGCTCGTTCCCGAACGGGGTGGCCGGCTACGCCACGCCGACCGCCTCGACCGTCTCCGGCCGCTCGATGCTGGTCGACTACGTGGCGGTCTACCGCCGGGGGACGTCGACGCCGCCGCCGACCACCCCGCCACCGTCGGGTGGGGTGGACGCGTACTCCACGATCCAGGCCGAGGCGTTCACCGGTCAGAACGGGGTGATCGTCGAGGCATGCACCGAGGGCGGGCAGAACATCGGCGCGCTGCGCAACGGTGACTGGGTCCGCTACGACAACGTCGACTTCGGGGCGACCCCGCCGCGCGACTTCGTCGCCCGGGTGGCCTCCGGGGCGGCCGGCGGGGTGAGCGGCCTGGTCGAGGTGCGCCTGGACAGCCCGACCAGCGCGCCGATCGGCAGCTTCGCCATCGCCAACACCGGCGGCTGGCAGAGCTGGCGCTCGGTACCCGGCAACGTCGCCGGCACCGTGACCGGGCGGCGCACCGTCTACCTGACCTTCAGCAGCGGCCAGCCCGCCGACTTCGTCAACGTCAACTGGTTCACCTTCCGGCGCTGACGCCACCGGGGCCCGCGTCGGCGTACGCGGGCCCCGATCGGTGGTGCGACCACTCTGGACAGAATCAGTTAACAGTCTTAATAATAAGCGCGCACGTCGACATCCATGGATCAATGGCAGTCCGGAGGGTCGCATGACGCGTTCCAGAACCCTGCTCCTTTCCCTGGTCGCCGCCCTGGCCGCGACCCTCGGCGCGGCCTGGGTCGCGCTGCCCGCGTACGCGGCCGGGGCAACCGCCGGCTTCACCAGGACCGCCGACTGGGGCAGCGGCTGGGAGGGGAAGTACACGATCACCAACGGCGGCTCCAGCACCATCTCCGCCTGGACGGTCTCCTTCGACCTGCCCGCCGGGACCACCGTCGGCACCTACTGGGACGCGCTGCTCACCAGCTCCGGCCAGCGGTACACCTTCACCAACCGGTCCTGGAACGGCACCGTCGCCCCGGGCGCCTCGGTGTCGTTCGGTTTCCTCGCCTCCGGCTCCGGGACCCCGGCCAACTGCCAGCTCAACGGGGCGCCCTGCGGTGGCAGCACCACCCCGCCCACCACGCCGCCACCCACCACTCCGCCGCCGACCACCCCGCCGCCCACGACTCCGCCGCCGACCACTCCGCCGCCCACCGGCGGGCTGCCGAAGCACCTGCTCACCGGCTACTGGCACAACTTCGACAACCCGGCGGTCGAGCTGCGACTGCGCGACGTCCCCACCGAGTACGACATCGTCGCGGTCTCCTTCGCCGAGGCCACCGCCACGCCCGGGGCGGTCACGTTCGCCGTCGACCCGGGCCTGTCGGCCGCCCTCGGCGGCTACTCCGACGCGCAGTTCAGCGCCGACGTGCAGACCCTGCGCTCGCGCGGCCAGAAGGTGATCCTCTCCGTCGGCGGCGAGACCGGCCGGGTCGCGGTCAACGACGCCGCCTCGGCCACCGCCTTCGCCGACACCGTCCACGCCCTCATCGGCCGGTACGGCTTCGACGGGGTCGACATCGACCTGGAGAACGGGCTCAACCCGACGTACATGGCCCAGGCGCTGCGCGCCCTGCGGGCCAAGGTCGGCGCCGGCCTGATCATCACGATGGCACCGCAGACCATCGACATGCAGTCGCCCACCACCGGCTACTTCAAGCTGGCGCTGGACATCCGGGACATCCTCACCGTGGTCAACACCCAGTTCTACAACTCCGGGGCGATGCTCGGCTGCGACCAGAACGCCGCGTACTCGCAGGGCACGGTGAACTTCATCGTCGCCCTGGCCTGCATCCAGCTGGAGGCGGGCCTGCGCCCCGACCAGGTCGGCCTGGGCCTGCCCGCCGGGCCGG
>NZ_JBPQTL010000107.1:0-18863 GCF_051386295.1 Micromonospora sp. URMC 105
GGCCCTGCACGGCGCGGCGGGTGAGGTCCGCCCGGTCGGCCAGCCCCTGATCACCACCGCACCGCTCAGACGTTGGCGACCACCAGCGCCGGCTGCTCCACGCAGTCGGCGACGTGCCGCAGGAAGCCGCCCGCCACGCCACCGTCGCAGACCCGGTGGTCGAAGGTGAGGCTGAGCTGCGTCACCTTGCGCACCGCGAGCTGCCCGTCGACCACCCAGGGCTTGTCCACGATCCGGCCCACGCCGAGCAGGGCCGCCTCCGGGTGGTTGATGATCGGCGTCGAGCCGTCCACGCCGAACACCCCGTAGTTGTTAAGGGTGAACGTCCCGCCGGTGAGCCGGGCCGGCGGCAGCGTGCCCGCGCGGGCCGCGGCGGTCGTCTCGGCCAGCGCGGCGGCCAGCTCCCGGGTGGTGAGCCGCTGGGCGTCGCGCAGCACCGGGACGAGCAGGCCCCGGTCGGTCTGCGCGGCGATGCCCAGGTGCACCCCGGCCGACTGGACGATCCGCTGACCCTCCATGTCGACGTGCGCGTTGAGCTGCGGGAACCGGCGCAGTCCGCTGAGGCAGATCCGGGCCAGCAGGGCCAGGACGCTCACCGGCGCGTCGGGGGTGGCGGCGTTGATGGCCGCCCGGGTCTCCAGCAGCCCGGTGGCGTCCACGTCCACCCAGATGGTCACCTCGGGGATCTCCCGGCGGCTGCGGGAGAGCTTGTCGGCGATCACCTTGCGGATGCCGGTGAGCGGGATGACCACGTCACCGTCGGCGAGGCCGACGTGCGCGGCCGGGACCGGCTGGTCCGGCACCGCGGTGAGCCGGGCCGTCGAGGCGGTCCGGGCGGTCTCGACGTCCGCCCGCCGGATCACGCCACCGGGGCCGGTCCCGCGCAGCGCGGCCAGGTCCACGCCGTGCTCCTTCGCCAACCGGCGGACGATCGGCGAGATGACCAGCGGGGCGGTCCCGCGGGTCGGCGCCGGTTCGGGCGCGACCGGCGCACCTGTCGTCGGCCCGGCGGCGGCATCGCCGGCCGGGTCACCGCCGACGGTTCCGCCCGCAGCGGCCGGGGCCGGCGCGCCGCCGGACTCGGGGGCGAGGGCCAGCCGGGGACGGCGCCGACGCCGGCCGGAGCCGGCGTGCCCGGTGCCGTACCCGATCAGCACGTTGCCGGAGCCGGCCCGCTCCTCCTCGCGGTAGGTGGCGTGGCCGGCGGGCTCCGCGCCGCCGTCGCCGTCGAGCGGTGCGATGGTGATCAGGGGCTGGCCGACCGGGCGGACCTCACCCGCCGCGCCGTGCAGGGCCACCACCCGGCCGGCGTACGGGCAGGGCACGTCGACGACCGCCTTGGCGGTCTCCACCTCGACCACGCTCTGGTCGACGGTGACCACGTCGCCCACGGCGACCCGCCACTCGACGATCTCGGCCTCGCTCAGCCCCTCGCCCAGGTCGGGCAGGAGGAAGACCCGGGTCCCGGTGGCGGTGCTCATGCCGCGCTCCCCTGGGCCAGCCAGCGCGGGTCGGGCTGGTCGTCCCACTGCAGGCGGGCCACGGTGTCCAGCACCCGGTCCACCGAGGGCAGGTGGGTGTGCTCCAGCATCGGCGCCGGGTACGGGATGTCCAGCCCGGACACCCGCAGTACCGGGGCGTGCAGGGCGTGGAAGCAGCGCTCCTGCACCCGGGCGGCGATCTCCGCGCCGACGCCGGCGAAGCCCTGCGCCTCCTGGATCACCACGCACCGGCCGGTCCGGCGGACCGAGGCGGCGATCGTCTCGTCGTCGAACGGCACGATGGTGCGTACGTCGACGACCTCCAGGTCCCAGCCCTCCTCGCGGGCGGCCTCGGCGGCCTCCAGCGCGACCGGCACGGCCGGGCCGTACGCGACCAGGGTGGCGTCGGTGCCGGCCCGGCGCACGACCGCGCGGCCGAACGGCGCGGTCGTCGCGGGCAGTTCCGCCTCGGCGCTGGAGAAGTAGAGCTTCTTGGGCTCCATGAACACGACCGGGTCCGGGTCGTCGATCGCCTGGCGCAGCAGCGAGTACGCGTCCTCGACGGTCGCCGGGGTGACCACCTTCAGGCCCGGGGTGTGCGCGTAGTACGCCTCGGAGGAGTCGCAGTGGTGCTCGACCCCGCCGATGCCGCCGGCGTAGGGCACCCGGATGACGATCGGCACGCTGAGCGCGCCCCGGGTGCGGTTGCGCAGCTTCGCCACGTGCGAGGCGATCTGCTCGAACGCCGGGTACGCGAACGCGTCGAACTGCATCTCCACCACCGGGCGCAGCCCGGACATGGCCAGGCCGACGGCGAAGCCGACGATGCCGGCCTCGGCCAGCGGGGTGTCGAAGCAGCGCTTGTCGCCGAAGCGGGCCTGGAGCCCGTCGGTGATCCGGAAGACGCCGCCGAGCTGGCCGACGTCCTCGCCGAAGACGACCACCCGGTCGTCGTCGAGCATCGCGTCGGCGAGCGCGGCGTTGAGCGCCTTCGCCATGGTCATGGTGGCCATCAGGCGTCCCCCTCCTCGTCGCGGGCGGCGGCCAGCTCGGCGCGGACCTGCTCGCGCTGCTCGACCAGCTGCGGGGTCGGCTCGGCGTAGACGTGCTCGAAGAGGCTGAGCGGATCGACCGTGGGCTGGGTGTTCATCCGGTCGCGCAGGCCGGCGGCGTACGCCTCGGCCTCCTCGGCGATCGCGGCCACCGCCGCGTCGTCGAGCACGCCCCGGTTACGCAGGTACGCCTCCAGCCGGGCCACCGGGTCGCGGTCGCGCCAGGCCTCCACCTCGTCGGCGTCCCGGTAGCGGGTGGCGTCGTCGGCGTTGGTGTGCGGCTCCATCCGGTAGGTGTGCGCCTCGACCAGGAACGGGCCGTGACCGGCGCGGGCGTGGGCCACGGCGCGGTTGAGCACCGCCAGCACGGCCACCGGGTCGTTGCCGTCGACCTGCTCGCTGGGCACGCCGTAGCCGACGCCCTTGTACGCCAGGCTCGGTGCGGCGGTCTGCCGGGACAGCGGCACGCTGATGGCGTACTTGTTGTTCTGCACGAAGTACACGACCGGGGCCTTGAACACGGCGGCGAAGTTGACCCCCTCGTGGAAGTCGCCCTCGCTGGTGGCGCCGTCGCCGATGAAGGCCAGCGCCACGGTGTCCCGACCCTGGTACGACTCGCCGTAGGCCAGCCCGGCGGCGTGCACACACTGGGTGGCCAGCGGGGTGCACTGGGGGGCGGTGTGCACCTGGGTCGGGTCGTACCCGCAGTGCCAGTCCCCGCGCAGCAGGGTGAGCACCTCGACCGGGTCGATGCCCCGGCTGACCAGCGCCATCGACTCCCGGTAGGTGGGGAAAACCCAGTCGGTGTCGCGCACCGCGAGGGTGGCCCCGACCTGGCAGGCCTCCTGGCCGCGCGAGGACGGGTAGACGGCGAGCCGGCCCTGCTTGGTCAGGGCGGTGGCCTGGGTGTCGAAGCGGCGACCGACCACCATCCGGCGGTACATCTCGCGCAGCACCTCGACGGGCGGCTCGGGGTAGTCGTCCCGGGGCGGCAGCGGGGTGCCGTCCGGGGCGAGCAGTCGGACCGGCTCGCGCTGCGGGAGCAGGCCGGCGGACGGGTCGGGCGCGGCCGGGGTGGCCGGCCGGCGGGTGCGCGGGGATGCCCTGCGGACCGCCTGGGGTGTGGTCGTCACGGCGGGGACCTCCTGGACGTGTGGTGGCCTTATGCTCCTGCTGTCGGATGATTGACTCAAGATGCGCGGTGAACGTGGGATGAATGGCGGCCTGAGGGGGCTTGTGTGAGCCAGGAGACCAGCCCGGAGGCGGGCCTGCCGGGCGGGACGGGACGTTCGGTCGGTCCGCTGGACGAGGTGGACCGGCGCATCCTGGACGAACTGGTCCGCGACGGCCGGCTCTCCATCCGTACGCTGGCCGAACGCGTGCACGTCTCGCGCACCAACGCGTACGCGCGGGTGGAGCGGCTGCTGCGCGACGGCGTGATCACCGGCTTCCGGGCGCAGGTCGCGCCGGAGCCGGCCGGGCTGGGCACCTCGGCGTACATCTCCCTGACCATCGAGCAGAACACCTGGCGGGAGGTCTCGGCGGAGCTGGCCCAGGTGCGCTACATCGAGCACGTCGCGCTGCTCAGCGGCGAGCACGACGTGCTCGCCCTGGTCCGCGCGCCGGACAACGCCACCCTGCGCGACGTGGTGCTCAACCGGGTACAGAGCATCGCCGGGGTGCTCTCCACCCGGACCTGGCTGGTCTTCGAGGAGTTCGACGGCGCCCGCAGCCCCTGGGAGTAGGGCGCCGCCGGGCGTCAGCGCTCCGGCGGTGCCGCCAGCCCCTCCCGGTCGGCCAGCTCCAGCAGCGGCTCCAGCGAGAACCGCCGCTCGTCCAACCCGGCGTGCGGGTCGCCGCGTTCGGCGAACCGGGCCGGCATGCTCACCACGTCGAAGTCCTCGGGCCGGACGTCGTCCAGCTCGGACCAGTCCAGCGGCGCGGAGACCAGCGCCGCCGGCGTCGGCCGGATCGAGTACGCCGAGGTCATGGTGTGGTCGCGGGCCATCTGGTTGTAGTCGACGAAGACCGGCCGGTCCCGCTGCTCCCGCCACCAGGTGGTGGTGACCAGGTCGGGGCGGCGGCGCTGCATCTCAAGACCCAGGGCCAGCACCGCCCGCCGGCACTCGCCGAAGCTCCACCTCGGCTCGATCGACAGGTAGACGTGCAGGCCCCGCCCGCCGGTGGTCTTCGGATAGCCGGCCAGGCCCAGCTCGTCGAGGAAGGCGTGCACCTCGTGCGCCACCGGCACCACCTGGTCGAAGCCGACGCCGGGCATCGGGTCGAGGTCGATGCGGAGCTGGTCGGGGTGCTCCACGTCCGCCGCCGACACCGGCCACGGGTGGAACCGCAGCGTACCCAGGTTGGCCGCCCAGGCGACCACGGCCAGTTCGCTCGGCGCGACCTCGTCGGCGGTCCGCCCGCTGGGGAAGGTGATGTGCGCGGTCCGCACCCAGTCGGGAGCGCCGGCGGGCAGCCTCTTCTGGTAGAAGGCGTCGCCCCGGTTGTCCTGCCGGGTGCCGATCTTCGCGCCCTCGAAGACACCGCGTGGCCAGCGTTCCAGCATGGTCGGCCGGTCGCGCAGCGCGCGCAGGATGCCGTCGCCGACGGCGAGGAAGTAGCGCACCACGTCCAGCTTGGTCAGCCCTCGCTCCGGGAAGTAGGGCTTGTCCGGGCTGGAGATTCGGACCAGCCGCTCCCCGACCTTGATCTCCTCCGCCGCCGTCGCCACGCTCACACGGTAGCGGCCGGGGCGGCCTCGCGCGCCCGGCTCACCGGCACCGCCCGGCCGAGCCGGACGGCACGCGACGGAGGCCGGTCGTTCCGGTGGTCACGGCCCCGGCCTAGGCTGCCGCCATGGCGACGTACCTGGACGTGCACCCGGAGAACCCGCAACCCCGGACGATCAGCCGGGTGGCCGACGTCGTCCGGCGTGACGGGCTGGTCGCCTACCCGACGGACTCGTGCTTCGCGCTCGGCTGCCGGCTGGGCAACCGGGACGGCATCGACCGGATCCGCACCATCCGCCAGCTCGACGACCGGCACCACTTCACCCTGGTGTGCCGGGACTTCGCGCAGCTCGGCCAGTTCGTCCAGATCAACAACGCCCTGTTCCGGTCGCTGAAGGCGGCGACCCCGGGCAGCTACACCTTCATCCTGCCGGCGACGAAGGAGGTGCCGCGCCGGCTGCTGCACCCGAGGAAGAAGACCGTGGGGGTCCGCATCCCCGACCACGTGGTGGCGCAGGCGCTGCTGACCGAGCTGGGTGAGCCGCTGGTGTCGAGCACCCTGCTCCTGCCCGGCGAGGCCGAGCCGATGACGCAGGGCTGGGAGATCAAGGAGCAGCTCGACCACGTGGTCGACGCGGTCCTGGACTCCGGTGAGTGCGGCACCCTGCCGACCACGGTGGTCGACTTCTCGCAGGGCGAGCCGGAGATCCTCCGCCGCGGCGCCGGCGACCCGTCCCGGTTCGAGTAGGCCTTCGCGCATCGGCCGGTGACCGCCGCCGGCTCAGGGCGCCTCGTCGTCCAGCGACGGCAGCGGCAGCAGCACGGGGGTGCTGTCGGCACCCCGCTCGGAGTGCGCGGGTGCGGGCAGCTCGCCACCCGGTGCCCGGCTGTGCAGCCGACCCGCCCCGGCCGGCCCGGCCCTGCGGGAGACCTCGCAGGTCACCAGGTGGATCGGCGCGGGCGGTACGCCGAACCGGCCGGTACCCCAGCGCACCCAGATCGCGATCCGCCCGGCGTCCGCCTCGGCCGCCAGCTTGTCCCAGGTGCGACGCCGATCCGTGTGGTCGACCTCGATGACCACGGGCGGCCCGTCCGGCCTGGCACACGCCACGTCGAGCACCGACTGCCGGCGCGACAGCGGCGGCGGCAGGGGCAGCACGCTCGGCGCCCGGCGGTAGACCCGCCAGCCCTTGTCTCCTGCCCAGGCGGCCACGGCGTCGATGACCCGCGCGGTCACCGCGTCGGTGGGCAGGTCGACGAAGGTGAGCCGGTCGAGGGCGTGCCCGAGCGAGGCCGCCAGCCGTGCGCCGTCCGCCCCGCCGTCCATCAGCGCAGGGTAGCGACTCCCCCGGCCCGCGTCGTGACCGGCAGCCGCCGCGCGGCGACCGGCCCGCCGCCGCCCCGTCCTTGGGCGGTGGCGGGCCGGTCGGCGTCCGCCGTCAGGACCGGTCCGGCAGCTGGCGCCGGTCGGGCGGGGCGGCGCGGCCGGCCGACGGCGCGGCGGGCGCGGTGACCACGTCCGGCGCGACCGTGACCGGCGGCAGGGTGGCACGACCGGTGACGGGCAGGGTCAGCGCGCTACGCCCGAGGTCCACCGAGACGGTGGCGTCCCGGTCGTCGGTCTCGGTGAAGCCCGGGTCGCTCTGGGCGAGGACCAGGCCGAGCACGTGGCCCGCCGGCAGCGCCGCGTCGTACGCGTTGAGCGGCAGGGTGACGGTGTACCAGCGGTCCGGGCGCAGCGGGGTGGCGAACCGCAGGGACCGGTGGTGCGCCGCGTCGAGCCAGCCGCGGGTGAGCACGCCGTGGTCGGTGACCGCGGTGATCTCGGCCGTGTCCCGGTAGCAGGCGTCGTCGGCCAGGGTGGACTCTCCCCAGCACGACTCGGTGGTCAGCGTCCGGACCCCCTCCGAGGTGCGGTACTGGATCCGTTCCGCGGTGCCGTAGTCGACGAGCCGTGCGCTCAGCGCGGTGGTCGGCCGGTCGACCTTGATCCGCAGCCGTACCGACGGGGTCCCGGAGATCCGCAGCGGCGCGGTCAGCTCGCCGGAGAGGAACACCAGCCGTCCGGCGCGGTCGGTCGTCGGCTCGGTGACCACCTGCGGCTCGGTCAGCGACTCGTCGGTGTACGCCCGCACGACGCCGGCAGCGGCGCCGCGACCGCCGAGGGTGCCGGTCGTGCCGTCGCCGGCGCCCAGGGCCACCCGGACGTCCGGGGTGCCCGGGGCGGGCCAGTCCCGCTGCTCGGTCCACACCCCGGGGGCGGTCTCCAGGGTGGCCCGGGGCTCGCGCATGACCCCGTTGGGCAGGCCCTGGAGCCAGTAGTCGAACCAGCGGTGCAGGGTGGCCACCCACTCGGCCCGGCGGACGTCGAACGGGTCCTCGTGCCCGGCCTGGTAGAGCCAGAGCTTGCGCGGCACGTGCCGCTCGGCGAGCGCGTCCCACCAGCGGGCGAACTGGCCGGTGGTCACGTTGAGGTCGTTGACGCCGTGCGCGACGAACACGCTGGCCCGGACCTGGCCGGCCGCGCGGCGGTAGTCCCGCTCCGCCCAGTACGCGTTGTAGTCGCCGGTCTCCTCCGCGCTCTCCGCGCGCAGCCGGGCGAGCACACCGGCGCACGCCTCGGCGGGCCGGCCGTTGACCACCTGGTGCAGGTAGGCGGGGTAGTCCGACGCGCGCAGCAGGCCGCGGTAGCGCTGGTAGTCGTACCAGCTGGAGATCGCGGAGATCGGCACGACGGTCTCCAGGCCGCGCACGCCCGTGGCCGCCACGCCGTTGGCGACCGAGCCGTCCCACGACTTGCCGATCATGCCGACCCGGCCGCTGCTCCAGGACGCGGTGACCGGAGTCCCGTCCAGCGTGAAGCCGCGGGCCCGGCCGTTGAGCCAGTCCACCACCGCCTTCGCCCCGGCCACCTCGGCCCGGCCGCCGACGTCCTCGCAGCCGGTGGAGCGGGCGGTGCCGCTGAGGTCGACCGCGGCGAAGGCGTACCCGCGGGGGACGAAGAAGTTGTCGTAGAAGAGCGGGGCCTTGGCGATCACGCCGTTCGCGTCGTACGTCTTGCGTTCGCTCTCGTTGCCCCGGCCGCAGCAGTGGTAGTACGGCGAGGCGTCCATGACGACCGGAACACGGACCCCGGCCTGCGCGGCCTCGCGGGGCCGCACCAGGTCGACCACGACCCGGTCGCGCAGCCCGTCGCCGTCGGCGTCGGTGGGCGTCTCGACCTGGACGCTCTCCCGGACGGCGTCGGCGTAGGAGTAGACCGGCACCGTGTGGTCGCCGGCGATGTGCGGCGGGGCGGCCGGCCGGGCGGGCGCGGCGTGGGCGGGGGCGGCGGGAGCGGCCGTGACCAGCAGCGCCGTGAGGGTGGCGGCGGCCAGCGCCCGGCTTCGGGCAGGCGTCATCGTGGTCCTTCCGACGGGTACGGCAGGTCCAGCCATTCCACCCCATCGATTCGGGTCCTGCCTAGTGTCCCGTGTCGACGCGGTCACTTTCGGCGACGCCGAAGGGTTGACCATCGACATTCGTCTTCGTAACGTTCGGCGGGACCGTCGACCCTCCCTCCACCGGCGAAGGGACCTCCGTGGCACGACGACGCACTCTCTCCCTGATCCTGGCCGCGACACTGCTCTCCGGCGGCACCGCGGCCCTCTCCCCCACCGGCGCCGGCGCCTCACCGCCGCGGCCGGACGACGAGTACCGGCCGGTGCGCGGGCCCTCCGCCCCCGCCGAGTACCGCTACCTGCAGAAGACCGTGCGCGGCGAGGCGCTGCCCCGGCACGCGTACGACGGCGCGGCGCGGGCCGCGGCCCGGCTGCCTGCCGTCGGCGGCCGGTGGACCTCGATCGGGCCGACCAACATCGGCGGCCGGATCACCTCGCTCGCGCTGGACCCGCAGCGGCCCGACACGGTCTACGCCGCCGCGGCCAGCGGCGGGGTCTGGGTGAGCCGCGACGCCGGCAACCGCTTCGAGCCGGCCTGGCCGGACGGCTGGACCCAGGCGATGGGCGCGGTGGCGACCGGCCCGGACGGCACCCTGTACGCCGGCACCGGCGAGGTCAACCCCGGCGGCGGCAGCATCACCTACGAGGGCACGGGCCTGTACGCCTCGCGCGACGGCGGCAAGAGCTGGCGGTCGCTGGGGCTGCGCGACTCGGGCGCGATCGGCGCGATCACCGTCGACCCGGCCGATCCGAGGCGGATCTTCGTGGCCGCCGCCGGTTCGCTCTACAACGGCGGCGGCGACCGGGGCGTCTACCGCTCCACCGACGGCGGCGCGACCTGGCAGCGGGTCCTCGCCGGGGCCAACGAGTTCACCGGCGCGACCGAGGTGCTGATCGACCCGCGCGACGCCGACCGGCTCTACGCCGTGCTCTGGGACCACCGCCGCACCCCGGACCTGCGCACCTACGGCGGCGTCGGCTCAGGGGTCTACCGCTCCGACGACGGCGGGGCGACCTGGGCGCGCCTGGCCGGTGGGCTGCCCGCGGCCGGGCCGGAGGTGGGCCGGATCGGCCTGGGCCAGTCCGCCTCGGACCCGGACCGGCTCTACGCGATCGTCAACTCCACCGCCGGCCCGTTCGCCGGCTTCTACGGCAGCAGCGACGGCGGCGACGCCTGGACCCGGCTGCCGGACACGCCCGAGCTGACCACCTCGCAGTCCACCTTCGGCTGGTGGTTCGGCAAGGTCTGGGTCGACCCGGACGAGCCGCAGCACGTGCACGTCGCGGGCGTGCCGCTGCTGACCACGAAGGACGGTGGGCGGACCTGGACGGCGGACAGCAGCTCCATCCACGTCGACCACCACGCCATGATCTGGGACCCGCGCCGTCCGCAGCGGGTCTACCTCGGCAACGACGGCGGGACGTACCGCTCCGACGCCGACGGGGACGGCGGCTGGGTGAAGGCCACCCACGAGCCGTACACCCAGTTCTACAGCGTGGCGATCACGCCGCAGGACGTCAGCCGGATCTCCGGCGGCACCCAGGACAACGGCTCGCTGCGCTCCTGGGGCGGCCCGGCCTTCAACGAGTACCTGGGCGGGGACGGCGAGGAGAACCTGATCAACCCGACCGACAAGGAGAACGTCTACGCCTGCTACCAGTACGGCAACTGCTTCTGGTCGGTCGACGGCGGCGAGACGATGACGTACTTCGGCAACAAGGTCACCGCGGCCCGCCGCAACTGGTTCACCCCCGTGGTCTTCGACCCGCGCGACCCGGCGGTGATGTACTACGGCGCCAACGTGCTCAACCGGTCGACCGACGGCGGCCGGACCTGGACGGCGGTCAGCGGCGACCTGACCGGCGGACCGGGGCGCGACCCGATCTACACCAACTACGGCACCATCACCACGGTCGCCCCGGCCGGGGACGGCCGGACCGTCTACGTCGGCACCGACGACGGCCGGGTCTGGGTGACCCGGGACCTGGGCGGGACCTGGCAACTGCTGCTCTCCGGGCAGCCGTGGGTCACCCGCATCGTGGTCGACCCCCGGCGGGCCGACCGGGTGTACGTGACGCTGTCGGCGTACCGGTCCGGCTCCGACCGGCCGTACGTGCTCGGCTCGCTCGACGGCGGCCGGCACTTCCACGACCTCAGCGGCACCCTGCCGAAGGCGCCGGTCAACGACCTGGCGATCGGCAAGGGGCTGACCCTCTACGTCGGCACCGACCAGGGCGTGTTTGTCAGCCCCACCGGCGGCGGGGTCTGGCTGCGCCAGGGCCGCGGCCTGCCGTTGGTCCCGGTCGACGACATCGAGTACGACGGGACGAACCAGCGCCTGGTGGCGGGGACCTTCGGCCGGGGCATCTACGCCGTCCGGGTCCCCTGAGTCTCGCGGCTGCCGGGACCGGACGCGGGCAGACCGCCGCGTCCGGCCCCGCCAGCGCGGGTGTCAGCGCCCTTCCTGCTGCATGCGCGTCATGAGCATCTGCTTGGCCTGGTCACCCGCCTTGCGGTTGTTCTCCTGAATCTTGCGGAACCAGGTGGCAAGTTCCGAATCGCCCCGCTGTTCCGCGTCCTGGATGTAGATGTCCATCCGGTAGATGTTGTCCAGCGACATCTGCAGCGTGTGGATCAGGTCGTAGTTCTTGTCCTTCACCGGGCTCATCTGTTCCTTGACCGCGGTCGCCACGGCGTACCTCCCCATGTCTCGGCTTCCGAACGGGCCAGCGCTTACCCGGCCTCGATCCGTTCACGCCGGGCGGCGGGCGCGGACTGCCGGTACGAGCCGGACGGTTACCGGGCGGCCCGCTCGGGTACGGGGGGCCGCATGGCGGAACTGGCAGCCCTGTGGATCGTGCGGCACGGTGAGAGCACGGCGAACGTCGCCGCGACGGCGGCGGAGACGTCCGGCGCGGACCTGATCGACCTGACCCATCGGGACGCCGACGTGCCGCTGTCGGAGACCGGCGAGGAGCAGGCCCGGGCCACGGCCCGCTGGCTCGCCGGCCTGCCGGCCGAGCGCCGGCCCGACGTGGCGGTGGTCTCGCCGTACCTGCGGGCGGTGCGGACGGCCGAGCTGGCGCTGGCCGGCACCGGCATCCCGGCCAGCCGGGACGAGCGGCTGCGCGACCGGGAGCTGGGCATCCTCGACGGGCTGACCGGGCACGGCGTGCAGCGCCGCTTCCCCGAGGAGGCGGACCGCCGCCGCCGGCTCGGCAAGTTCTACTACCGCCCGCCGGGCGGCGAGTCCTGGACGGACGTCGCGCTGCGGCTGCGGGCGCTCCTCGGCGACCTGCGCCGCGACCACGAGGGACAGCGGGTCCTGCTGTTCGGCCACGACGCGCTGGTCTTCCTGCTTCGCTACCTGGTGGACGGGCTGACCGAGGCGGAGCTGATGGGACTCACCCGCGAACACGTGATCGCCAACTGCTCGGTGACCGGCTGGTCGGCGGACGCGGACGGCCGGCTCGTCCTGGACACCTTCAACGACGTGACCCACCTGCGCCGGGAAGGCGCCCGGCCCACCAGGGAGGACGAGGTCCATGCCGAGCCGGTCTGAGACCCGGGTCATCACCCCGGCGCTGCTGCGCGACTGGGCGCTGCCGGTACCCACCGGCGGCAAGGAGCACCGGGGCACCGTGCTGGTGGTCGGCGGGTCCCGCTTCACCCCCGGCGCGGTGCTGCTGGCCGGCGTGGCCGCGCTGCGCGCGGGCGCCGGCGTGCTCCAGCTCGCCGCCGCCGAGTCGACCGCCGCCGCACTGAGCATCCAGGTGCCGGAGGCGCTGGTGATCGGCCTCCCGGAGACCGGGGACGGGGCGGTCGCCGGCGATCCGGGCGACCGGCTCGGCGCGCTGGTCGGGCAGGCCGACGTGGTGGCCGTCGGTCCCGGCCTCAACGACATCGACGAGACCCGGGCGCTGCTGCACCTGATCCTCGACGCGGCCGGGCCGCAGACCTCGCTGGTGCTGGACGCGTACGCGCTCGGGGCGCTCAGCCACGAACCGGACCTGCTGGTGGGCGCGGGCCGACCGGTGGTGCTCACCCCCAACCTGACCGAGGCGCGGCACCTGCTGGGCCGCGAGCCCGGCGACGACCTGGACGCCGAGTCCCGCGAGCTGGCCGGCCGGTACGAGGCGGTCGTCTCGCTCTACGGCCACATCGCCACCCCCACCGGTGAGGGCTGGCGGGAGGAGAGCGGCGACGCCGGGCTGGGCACCTCGGGCAGCGGCGACGTCCGCTCCGGGCTGCTGGCCGGGCTGCTGTCCCGGGGGGCGGCGCCGGCGCAGGCCGCCTGCTGGGCCGCCTGGGCGCACGCGGTCAGCGGCCAGCGGCTGGTCCCCCAGTTCGGGCGGATCGGTTTCCTCGCCCGCGAGCTGCTCGACGAGATCCCGCACACCCTGGCGACGGTGTGACGGCGGCCGACCGGTCGCACAGGTGTGTGTAACGCCACAGAATCCGAGGGCGCTGTAGTCACCGGAGGCGGGCACCCTGCCCCCCTTCCGCCGGCCGCTCCCCACCAGGGAGCACACCCCGGCTGGAAACAGCCCCTGGGAGTCTGTGTGAAGAACCTCCGTCGCAAGACACTGGCTGCCGCGTCCGCCGTGACCCTCGGTGTCGGCCTCGCCGTCACCGGCGGGCTGGCCCCGGCGGCGGCCGCCGTCCCGGACACCACGTTCCTGGTCCTGGCCCCGCAGGGCGCCACCACCGGGAAGGCGGCGGCCCGGGTGGCCGCGGCCAAGGGCACCGTGGTGGCCACGTACGACCAGATCGGCGTGCTCGTCGTCCGCTCGACCAACCCCGACTTCGTCACCGACGTGGCGGGCTCGGGTGTCGAGTCGGTGGCGTCCACCGCCGGCCTGGGCACCGCGCTCGAAGAGGGCGAGACCGTGGAGGTCTCCGCGGCCGAGGCGGCGAACGCCACCGCCGACCCGACCAAGGAGCCGCTCTTCGGCCAGCAGTGGGACATGCCGATGATCGACGTCCCGCAGGCCCACGCCGTCAACGCCGGCAGCGCCGGCGTGGTGGTGGGCGTGCTGGACAGCGGCATCTCCAGCAGCCACCCCGACCTGGCCACCCAGATCGCCAAGGACAAGAGCACGTCCTGCATCGGCGGCACGGTGGACACGGCCGAGGCGGCCTGGAACCCGACCACCTCCGACCACGGCACCCACGTGGCCGGCACCATCGCCGCCGCCGTCAACGGCGTCGGCGTGACCGGTGTCGCGCCGGGCGTCAAGGTCGCGGCGGTGAAGGTGGTCAACGACGACGGCTACATCTTCCCGGAGGCCGCGGTCTGCGGGTTCATGTGGGCCGCCGAGCACGGGTTCCAGCTGACGAACAACAGCTACTACATCGACCCGTGGGAGCTGAACTGCCGCAACGACGCACGCCAGCGTCCGGTGTGGCAGGCGGTCCAGCGGGCGATCCGTTACTCGTCGAGCAAGGGCGTGCTGAACGTGGCGTCCGCGGGTAACTCGAACTACGACCTCGCGCACAAGATCACCGACGACGGCAGCCCGAACAACGGCACGCCGGAGACGCGCGAGAACCTCACCAACGCCTGCCTCGACCTGCCGGCCGAGGCGCCGGGCGTGGTGACCGTCTCGGCGGTCGGCCCGACCGGGGCGAAGAGCTACTACTCCTCGTACGGCCAGGGTGTCATCGACGTGACGGCGCCGGGTGGCGACACCCGCTTCCGCACGCAGGGCGTCCGCTCCACCCTCACCGACGGCATCCTGTCGACCACCTGGAACACGGCGACGAAGACCAACGGCTGGGGCTACAAGCAGGGCACCTCGATGTCCGGCCCGCACGCCGCCGGTGTGGCGGCGCTGGCGGCGTCGGCGCACCCGGGCATGAGCCCGGGCCAGCTGGCCGCGTTCCTGGAGCGCACGGCCGAGGCGCAGTCCTGCCCGGAGGGCGTCTACAACCCGGTGCCGCTGATCCCGGCCGGCCCGCACGCCTACGACGCGACCTGCTCCGGCGGCGAGCGCAACGGCTTCTACGGCGCCGGCATGGTCAACGCGTACAACGCGGTGAAGTAGCAGCACGGCACGACCAGTGGCGGGGCCCGGCGGAACACGCCGGGCCCCGTCCGTTTTCGCAGCTCACCCTCGGGGTACCGGTCAGACGTCAGTCGAACAAGGAGGTCTGCCGGTGTCCACCGATGCCATCGTCCTGCTCAAAGAGGACCACAAGGAGATGCGCCGCCTCTTCAAGGAGTTCGCCAAGGCCGAGGAGGGGCCGGCCAGCAAGCGCCAGCAGCTGGTGAACCAGATCCTCGAGGCCCTCACGGTGCACACCTACCTGGAGAACGAGGTGATGTACCCCGAGGTCCGCAAGCTCCTGCCGGACCTGGAGGACGACATCCTCGAGTCGTACGAGGAGCACCACGTCGCCGACCTGCTCTGCGCGGAGCTGGCCGCCATGGACGCCTCCGACGAGCGCTTCGTCGCCAAGACCACGGTGCTGATCGAGAACGTCGAGCACCACGTCGAGGAGGAGGAGCAGGAGTGGTTCCCCAAGGTGCGGGAGGCGCTCGGCCGCAACCAGCTCCAGGAGATCGGGGAGCGGATGATCGCGATGCGCAAGGACGCGCCGCGTACCCCGACAGCGCCGAAGGCGATCAAGAAGGCCGTCGACGCGGTGACCGCCTGAGCGTTCCCCCGCGCGAGCCGGGGCCCGGCCGTCGGCCGGGCCCCGTCGCACGTCACCAGGCGGTCGGCGGCACCCCGTCCGGCGCCGGCAGGATCCGCCGCACCTGCCCCGGGGGTACGCCCCGGCGCCGCCACTCCCGGGGGTAGCCCACCGAGACCTCCTCGAAGCGCACCCCGTCGTGCCAGGTGGTGCGGGGGATGTGCAGGTGCCCGTAGACCACGGCGGCGGCGTCGAAGCGGCGGTGCCAGTCGGCGGTGGCCTCCGTGCCGCACCACTGCGCGAAGATCGGGTAGCGCAGCACCCGGGTCGGCTCCCGCACCAGCGGCCAGTGGTTGACCAGCACGGTCGGCAGGTCCGGTTCGCGCGCGGCGAGCCGCCGGGCGGTCTCGGCGACCCGCGCCGCGCACCACTCGTGGCGGCTCGCATACGGATCGGGGTGCAGCAGGAACTCGTCGGTGCAGACGATCCCGGTCCGGTACGCCTCGGCCAGGGCGGCCTCGCGGCTGTCGAAGCCCTCCGGCCGCCAGCTGTAGTCGTAGAGCAGGAACAGCGGCGCCACCAGCACCGGCCCGCCCGCCCCCCGCCACACCGGGTACGGGTCCTCCGGGGTGAGCACGCCCAGCTCCCGGCACCGGCGTACCAGGTGCTCATAGCGGGCCACCCCCCGCAGGGTGACCGGGTCGCCCTGCGGGGTCCACAGTTCGTGGTTGCCGGGCGCCCACAGCACCGTGTCGAACCGCTCGGCCAGCAGGCCCAGCGCCCACTCGACGTCGGCGACCGTGTCGCCCACGTCCCCGGCGACGATCAGCCAGTCGCCGGGCGACGCCGGCCGCAACGCCTCGACCAGCGCCCGGTTCTCCGCGTACCCGACGTGCAGGTCGCTGATGGCGACCAGACTGCCGTCGATCTCCTCGGCTGGCATCCGCCGATCGTACGCAGCCCGCGCCGCACCTGGGTCACGCGCGACGGCGCGGCTAGTCGGCCGAGCCCGGCTCGGCCATCTTCCGGTGCTGCTCGGACTTGAGCCGGTCCGGGGTGAACCGGGCGGCGGCCGCCTGCACCTTGTTCTTCAGCGAGCCGGCGACGACCTTCTCCTCGCCCTTCATCAGCGCCTCGAAGCCCTGCGCGGCGACCGTCGCGGGGTCGTCCTTGCTGCCGGCGCCGACCCGGGTGTCCTCCATGTCGGCCCGCTCGAAGAACTTCGTGTCGGTCGGGCCGGGCATCAGCGACGTGACGGTGACCCCGGTCTCCTTCAGCTCGTTGCGCAGCGCCTCGGCGAAGGACTGCACGAACGACTTCGAGGCGTTGTAGACCGCCTGGAAGGCCCCCGGCATGGTGGAGGCGATCGACGAGGTGAACAGCACCCGGCCGGCGCCCCGCTCGACCATCGCCGGCAGCAGCCGCTTGGCCAGGTGCACCGTCGAGGTGACGTTCACGTCGATGACGTTCAACTCGTCGCGCAGGTCGGTGTCGCCCACGAACGCCCCGCCGGCGCCGCGCCCGGCGTTGACCGCCAGGGCGTCGACCGGCCGTCCGGTCGCCTCGACCGCCTCGGCCAGCGCCACCACCCCGTCGAAGGTGGCCAGGTCCACCCGGACCGGCTGGACCTGGGCGCGGCCGTCGCGGCGCAGGTGCTCCGCCGCCTCCTCGATGCCCGGGTCCTCGGCGGCGATCACCACGTCGTACCCGTGCTCGACGAACTGCACGGCCAGCTCGTACCCGATGCCGCTGGAGGCCCCGGTGACCACGGCCAGTGGCCGTCCGGTGGTCGGTGCGCTCATCTGCCTGTCTCCTCTCGTCTGCGGACCGCGCGTGCCGACGCGGCCCCACCGGTGCTGTGCCCGCCTCCGGGGCGCTCAACCACGCCGGTCCCGGCGAGGTCGGGCGGGCCCGGCCACGGCGACCCGGTAGGATCGGCGCGGGCCGTGACTGGCGCGTGGGGATGGAGCACCATCGGGAAGCGGTCCCGTCATGAGGACGCACGCCGAGCGCCTGGGCCTTCCGCACGTCTGTAGGAGGTCGCATGTCGCTGAACGCCGAATCCACCGCTTTCCGCAGCGCGCTCGAGGTGATCCGTGCCGTCGAGCCCCGGGTGGCCGACGCCATCGGCGCCGAGCTGGCCGACCAGCGCGAGTCGCTCAAGCTCATCGCCAGCGAGAACTACGCCTCCCCGGCCACCCTGCTGGCCATGGGCAACTGGTTCAGCGACAAGTACGCCGAGGGCACCGTCGGCCGCCGCTTCTACGCCGGCTGCCAGAACGTCGACACCGTCGAGGCGCTCGCCGCCGAGCACGCCAAGGAGCTGTTCGGCGCGGCGCACGCGTACGTGCAGCCGCACTCCGGCATCGACGCCAACCTGGTCGCGTTCTGGGCGATCCTGGCCGACCGGGTGGAGTCCCCGGCGCTGAAGAAGGCCCAGGTACGCCAGGTCAACGACCTCACCGAGGCGGACTGGTTCGCGCTGCGCCGGGAGCTGGGCAACCAGCGGATGCTCGGCATGTCGCTGGACGCCGGCGGGCACCTCACCCACGGCTTCCGCCCGAACATCTCCGGCAAGATGTTCGACCAGCGCAGCTACGGCACCGACCCGGCCACCGGCCTGATCGACTACGACCGGGTGGCCGAGGCGGCCCGGGAGTTCAAGCCGCTGATCCTGGTCGCCGGCTACTCGGCGTACCCGCGGAAGGTGAACTTCCGGATCATGCGGGAGATCGCCGACTCGGTCGGCGCCACCTTCATGGTCGACATGGCGCACTTCGCGGGCCTGGTCGCCGGCAAGGTCTTCACCGGCGACTTCGACCCGGTGCCGCACGCGCACATCGTCACCACCACCACCCACAAGTCGCTGCGCGGCCCGCGCGGCGGCATGGTGCTCTGCGGTCCCGAGCTGGCCGACCAGGTGGACCGGGGCTGCCCGATGGTGCTCGGCGGCCCGCTGCCGCACGTGATGGCCGCCAAGGCCGTCGCGCTGGCCGAGGCCCGCCGCCCGGACTTCGCCGACTACGCCCAGCGCATCGTCGACAACGCCCAGGCGCTCGCCGAGGGCCTGGTGCGCCGGGGCACGAAGCTGGTCACCGGCGGCACCGACAACCACCTGGTGCTGCTCGACGTCTCCGGCTACGGGCTGACCGGCCGGCAGGCCGAGCAGGCGCTGCTCGACTCGGGCATCGTCACCAACCGCAACGCCGTCCCGCAGGACCCGAACGGCGCCTGGTACACCTCGGGCATCCGGATCGGCACCCCGGCGCTGACCACCCGGGGCCTGGGCGTGGCCGAGATGGACGCCACCGCCGAGCTGATCCACACCGTGCTCAGCCAGACGACGCCGGGCGAGTCCAAGGCCAAGTACGTCCTCGACCCGGCGCTGGCCGACAAGATCAGCAAGCAGGCCACCGAGCTGCTCACCGGCTTCCCGCTCTACCCCGCCGTCGACCTGGGCTGACCCTGTCGACCATGAAGGTGGCGCCGACCGAGTCGGCGATCTCCCGCATGATCCGGAA
>NZ_JBPQTL010000108.1:0-18610 GCF_051386295.1 Micromonospora sp. URMC 105
GGGTTCTGGGGGTCAGCCAGGAGGCGGTGGGGGACTGGTCGGGATTCAGCTGCCAGTCGCGGGAGACCCGGTCGACGGCGATGGGGTAGAGGGTCAGGGTGCCGTCGGGGTCGATCCGCATCCGGAGGAAGGACTTGGCGTCCTCGATGCCCTGGCCGGCGAACAGCTCGTTGAGGTTGACTCCGAACGATCCCGCCACCAGCAGGTACGCCGCCACCACCTGACTCGACAGCAGCCCGATGACCGGGGCGTATACGACCGCCGCGGCGACCGCCGGCAGCGGCCACGGCCAGTCGTAGAAGGGCAGCGCCAACCAGGCCCAGGTGCCGGCGGCGGCCAGCCCGACGTGCGCCAGCCCGTGGGTGACCCCCAGGATCCAGTGCCGGACGTGGCGTTTGCCGCCGGCGGTCGGCGGCTTGGCGAAGAAGGCGGCGCCGAGCAGCGTCACCCCCAGCATGATCACCAGCGGGACGCTGAACAGCCGCTGCTCGGGGCTGTCCGTCCGGTTCGCCGCCACCCCGGCCATGGCCAGCATCAGCAGCGTGTGCAGGGCGCCGAGCAGGGTGGTGAAGCCCGGGTTGCGGAACGGCAGCCGGGGGAAGATCCCCCAGCCGTACCGCCGGGAGCGGGCCGCCTCCGGGTAGCGGGCCGCCAGCTCATACGGGCGGGTGGCGCTGGCCCGGCGGGACAGGGTGTCCTTCGGCGGCACCTCGATCTGCTCCGGCAGCTTGTGCGTCGGGTACAGGTACGCCCCACCGCCCCCGCAGGTGATCAGCTGCCGCTCCGGGCCGGCGTACCGGGCGTAGTGGTGCAGGTCGCCGGAGACGAGCAGGCGTACGCGCGCGCCGGTGGGCGCGATGATCGTCCGCACGAAGTAGTCGATCGAGTCGTACGCGGTGGGATGGTCCACGGACTTCACCCAGGTGGGCGCGGGCACGGCCAGGATGATCCTGCTCTGCGGTCCCAACCGGCGGGCCACCTCGTCGAAGTAGGCCAGCTGCGGATCGTCGAGGTACGACCCGGACTGGTCGTCGAGGCCGAGCAGCCACCAGTCGGCGGGCAGTTCCACCGCGAAGTACGAGCGGGACTGCCCGGTGCCCCAGCCGCCGAAGTGCCGGTCTCGGGACCTGACGAACAGGCGCAGGAACGCGGTCAGGCCGTCGTACCAGTCGTGGTTGCCGGGCACGGCGAAGAGCGTCGGCCGCTCGGGCGGCGCCACCGGCAGCGCCGCCTGGTACGGCCCCTTGCACCGATCCTCGTACGCCTCGTACGCCGCCGACGGGTAGACCTGGTCGCCCCCCATCACCAGGGTCTGCGCCCGGGGCAGCCGGTGCCCGTCCACCTCCAGCTCCGGCTGGGCGAGCAGGTAGGCCACCGAGTACGTGGCGTTGAAGCCGTCGCCCAGGTCGGCCACGTAGTCCAGCCAGAGCCCGCCGTCCGGCCCGACCTGCCGCGCGATCTTCGAATCCAGCGCGTTCTGCAGCTCCCGCTTGTCCAGGTACGCCCCGAACAACATCGCCAGCAGCGTACGGATGCCGGTGCTGATCAGCAGGAACGGCGCCAGCCAGGGCACCGGCTTGCGCGGAGTGAAGCCCAGCTCCACCGGGTCGAGGCTGCGCGGTCGGCGGGCGGCTCGCTCGCCGGGGGCGTACTCGGCGGGAACGTCGGACCCGGACGTGGGGTGATCGTCGGTCACCCGCCGGAGCGTAGCGCCGACATGCCGCGATCGCTGTCCGGCGAACGACTGATCGTGCGCCGATGTCCGGATCTCTGGGTGGGGGAACCCCCTCGGCCGGTGGCCGGGCCGTGCCGTACACTTGACGATCGTTGCCGCCTTAGCTCAGTCGGCTAGAGCGACGCACTCGTAATGCGTAGGTCGACGGTTCGATTCCGTCAGGCGGCTCCATGGAAAGGCCCAGGTCACCGGCTTGATTGCCGATCATGGCCTGGGCCTTTTGCTTTCCGTGACAGGGCCGAGCAGCCAGAGCAGGCGACACCGAGACCGGCAAGGTGCTCCGGTGGGAGTTCGACAGCCAGGACGAGGCCCAGCAGATGGTGAAGCGTCTCGTCCAGGCCGACGGCGGCCAGTGACGCGAGCGGACCGGCGACGCGGCTACGCAGCCCCCGAGGTGAGGCGGCCGGCTGCCGGGATGGTGGGCTCCACTCGATCCGTCCCACACCGGCTTCACTCGCAGGGTGACAGTTGGCCGGCTCTCCGGGCTCGGCTGTCGCAGTACGTAACTGGAGTGCCGCCGATCGCACGCCAGGTGACACGTCGAGCGTCCGACCTGCCGAGCCGGTTTCCGCTCGTCGCGTCCGGTTGCCGGCGACTGCTCCATCAGGTCAGGCGCCTGCGAAGGATGTAGTTGAGCCCGAAGGCCGTCTCGCTGGTACGGACATCGACATAGCCGAGCCGGTGGTAGAACCCGTGTCCGGTGATGCTGGCCCCGGTCTCCATGTAGTCGTAGCCGTCGATCACGGCCAGCGCCTCGATATGCCGCATCAAGCGTCGCCCTATGCCCCGGCCGTGGGTCCGGGGGTGCACAAACATGGTGTAGACCTTGTTGCCGTCACGGGAAACCGTGCCGGCGATCCCATCCAACTCGGCGACGAACACCTGTCTCTCCGTGGCGAGTTCCTTGATGCGTGCCGGTGAGAAGTGGGCACACATCCGTTCGATGACATCGGCTGGATAATCGTGGCTGTTGACCTGACGCAAGCAGCATTCGATCAACTCGACCACGGCCGAAGCGTCTGCATCTTCGAACGACCGTATCGTCGCCATCGATACATTCTGCCTGCCACCCGAGGGCAGAAGACAGTAAGGTGCCCGGCGTCCTGCGACCAGCGCGCAGGGACTGCGGCATGAGCGGGTGCTTCGCCACGCCGATCACCGTTGGCTGCGGCTACGAGGGGAACCGCTTCCAGTGCCCCTCGGAGACGACCTCGACGGTGCCGTCGGTCACCTTGATGGCCGTCTGGTCGTCGATTGCGTACGCCGGACCATGCTCAAGGCTCGGGTAACCCATCAACTGAAGTCACCGCGTAGCGCATCGAGCGGAGTGACCAGCTCGGCCAGCCGATAGCGCCGAGGAACTCCTCCACAGCGACCACGACTTGACTCAGCACCGCAATCGACTCGGTAAGCGGGCCCTGTACGTACATACCGTGGTCCGCGCCTTCCACCTCGAGCACATGGGGCGACAGCCGGCGGGCGAGGTCACCGTCCCATAGCTCGTCGGCAGTGCCACCCACGAGCAGGAACGGCGCGGTGGCGCGGCCCAACGCATCAACCACCCACGGCAGGGTGAGCAAGGGCGTGAGCCACACGGCCGGCAAGGATCGTTCGGCGGCAATCGCTGCCGCATTCGTGCCAAGCGACTTTCCGATCAGCAGTGGGCGACCGCCAATGGTGTCGATCAGCGGAACTATCTCACCGCCAACCCAACTTTCGATTTCTGGCTGATCAGGCTCCGGAAACTCTGTGGACCACGAATACCGATGTACCGTTGCGCCCCGCCGCTCCGCCACATCGCCGGCATACATCAGCAGGGGAATCCCCGGTCCGAACCAGATGCCGGGAATCACGACAACGTCAGCCATGCGATCGACCCTACCTAGTGGTGTGGCCACATAGGTTTGTCGAGTCGACGGCGTGCTGGCTGGAGTCGATGTTCATGAGCGAAGGCATCCGCGTCCTAGCAGACGTGTTGTGCGAGGCCCGGCTTCGTAGGTGAGGGTGGCGCCCGGGTCGGTGGATCGACCGGTTCGTGAGTCTTGATCGCTACCTAGTCTGCTGATTTGCTGGCCGACATGACTGATCTCGGCCCCGTCGGCTGGCCGCCTGAGCCGATCCGGACCGAGAGGCTCGTGCTCCGTGAGTCCGAGGCCCGGGACCGTGCAACGTTCATCGAGCTGCTGGCGTCGCCGGAGGTGCACACCTATCTCGGCGGCCCCCGGCTGCGTGATGAGCTTGAGCGCGAGATGCCCGAGGTGCCCGAGCGGTGGCCCGGGAGTTTCGTCGTTGATCTCGACGGGACGATGGTCGGCCATATCCTGCTCAGGAGAGCAACTGGGCACCGTCGCCCGGCTGCCATGGGAAAGGCTGACCTCGGTTACCTGTTCTGTTCCTGCCGCAGGCATGGGGATTCGGGTACGCCGCCGAGGCGTGCGCGGCCGCACTCGACTGGTTCGACAGCGTCCTTCCGGGCGAGCCGGTGGTGCTCACCACCCAGACCGCCAACGTCGAATCGATGCGCCTCGCCGCGAAGCTGGGGTTCACCGAGGTAGAGCGTTTTCCGGCCTGGGACGCCGAGCAGTGGCTCGGCCTTCGGTCCCCGGTCACGCCCTCTGCTTGAGCTCTCAGGCGAGCGGTCCGCAATGAAGACCTCAGGGTTCCGCCCCGAACCCCGACCCTCAGAGATCAGCTTCTTCGCTGCTGATGTTGTTGATCCACACCTATGCACGCGAGAACTGAGGTCGCGTCGGCTGTCAGGAAGAGCTGGAAATAGTAGGGAGGGTCGACCTGCGTCACGCCACCAAGTCGCACAGGCTGTTCACCGAGCGCGTAGAGCGTCTCGACGGCCGCCGCGAAACCGAGCGTCGGGATGCCCCGATCCCTGGTAATGGCCTCCCGCGCCCGGTACGTGGACGCAAGGTTGCTTGCGGGGATCGATCCGCCGGAGTCGTCCCAGATGCGGAAGGGCGCACCCCGCTCAAGGGCTTCACGGCAGGCCGTGTCGGCGGGACTCTCGTCGGCAAGTAGAGAGATCAGCTCCTCGCGCTTCACCCAGCGACGGTACAGCCACGTCTGAACTAGCCCTGCCCGTGCCCGTTCAGGGCAACTCCTTGAGGTATCCGGTGGTCGGGTCGATCTCTGCGAGGAAGTTGCGGATGGCCTCTTCCATCTCAGGCAGGGTCATTGCGGAGCCGCTGGTGATTCCGAAGCCGTAGTCGTGCGGCCCGCTGAGCCAGTCGAAGTCGTACTCGCCGGGCTGCTCAGCACGCTCACGAATCCGAAATTGCTGCCCGTCGACCGTCATCATGATCGGACCCCCGTCGTGGCGAGGTCTCGTGTGCTCGGGCGCGAGGCCCGGCTCTGGTTCGGTCGACATGCCTGCCCCCTTCCTGCGCCCCACCGGGGCGCGCGGCGGTCGATATTCACGAGGTCGGCTTGTAGGCCCGAACTCGCGTCTCACGGCCTGCTGTGTAAGCCGATCGGCCACGGAGTGATGCCGACCTGCCATCAGCGTGCCATCGGCCAGGGCAGTAGGGGTCAGCGCGGAGGCAGCAGACAGCCGGAAATCGGTGATCGGCCGAGGCCGTGGATGCTCTCCCTGCGTAGCCGATCCGGTGGCGTTACGAACGCGACGGGGACGGCGAGGGCGTGGACGAGGCCACTACCTGCAGAACGCGTTGCCGAAGCTGGTCACGCATCGGACGGTGGGGAGGGGAGAAGGCGGCGGCTTCCAGCGCCTTGGGAAAGATACGCCGGATGCTGTCCCCGTTCTCTGCACCGTCCTTGGGAGCCTGGTACGTGACGGGCGGACCCAGGTGCAAGGCGATTGGCATCCCCAGCCCGGAGAGCTGGCTGAAATCGAGATTGGCCGGCCCCGCGGTGACATCGGCCGGCCACAACCAGAGGCAGTCCACCCACGTGTAGACGGTGTGCACGTCCTCCACGGTGTCGGCCCATTCCGGCTCCACCCCGAACACCGACGCCACGCAGGTCGGGTGCGGCCCTGGTTCCTGGGTCATTTCGGTCCGAAAGGTCGGGTCGTGTTCAAGCACCTCCACGACCCGCGCGGCGAGCTGGTCGCGCAGCGGCCCGGGAGGAAGCTCCCGCGTGCTGGGCGCGGACATCCACTTCAGGACGAAGACGCCGCCCGCCGCGACGACCAGCAGCGCCAACGCCAGCACCCACCCTCGCCGCATGTGCGAGCCTCCCTGATCGAACCAGCGATACCCCGCCGAGGGACGCTCCGGCCCTGCCGGCGGGGACGCTTCAGACTCGCGCAGCCCGGTGCTGCGGACGTCTGTGGGCACCTTCTCGGTCCACAGCCGTGACGGTAGCCGACCGCGCAAAGACCACTGTGGTCTCTGACCGCGCAATCACCAGGTCCCCGCGACGCTCATGCCGACCGCGGCGCGCTCGTAGCCGGTGTCGAGAGCCGGCACGTGCCCAGTGGTGATTCGGGTTCATTGCGTCATCGACGGCGGAGTCGCTATCCGAGCAACAACAGCGACTTGCCCACCGTCGTGCGCGCGGCCAGTGCCCGGTGGGCATCGGTGGCCTGGTCCAGCGGGTAGGTGGCGCCGATCGCCGGCCGCAGCCGTCCTTCCGCGGCCCGTTCCAGTGCAAGACTGAGCAGTTCGCGCACGGTCTCCTCGTTCGGTGGGCCGTCCAGCAGCGGAGCGAGCACCCGTACGCGGCGGCGCGCGGCCGATTCAGGGTCCGGGGCGGCGAAGCCGTCGGCGGTGCCGTAGGTGACGAACCGGCCGCCGTCGGCCACCGCGTCCAGGGCGGCCGTGCCGAGCCGGCCACCCGCCCCGTCGTAGACCAGTGCGACGCCGCCACCGGTCACCTCCTGTACCCGACGGATCCAGTCCGGGCGCGTGTAGTCGACGGCAGCCTCCGCGCCCAGCTCGCGGGCCAGTGCCAGTTTGGCGTCGCTGGATGCGGCGGCGACCACCCGGGCGCCGGCGTCGACGGCCAGCTGCACCAGCAGCGATCCGGCTCCACCGGCAGCCGCTGCGACCAGCACCCATTCGCCCTTCTCCGGCGTGCCCAGGCGGTCCAGTCTGAGCGCGGTCACGCCGTCGTGCACCAGCGCGGCCGCCACCTCGATGGCCAGTCCGTCGGGCACCGGCACGGCGTCGTCGACGTCCGCGGCGACCCGTTCGGCGTAACCGGTGCTGCTCCGCACGACCACCCGCCGACCGATCCATGCCGGGTCCACCCCTTCGCCGGTCTCCACCACCGTGCCCGCTCCTCCGCCACCCGGCACGTACGGCAACGTCCGCGGGAAGAAGTCCTGGCCCCAGCCGCTGCGCAGCAGGGTGTCGAGGAGGATGACGTCCGCCGCAGCCATGCCGACGACGACCTGGCCGGGCTCGGGCACCGGGTCGGGAAGTTCCGCCGGGGACAGCACCTCCGGACCGCCGAACACAGCCACCTGGATTGCGCGCATGTGTAGCACCCTTCGCATGGGACAGCGTCATGGCCAGTGTTCAAGCTGAAGCTTGGTTGAGGTCAAGTGCGCACGCCAGAAAGGTCCCCACCAGCGTTTCCGCAGGTGGGGACCTCTGCAGCCCGGCGAAGGGCTAGCTGGCCGGTGGCCGGACGAACCGCCGGATTCGCGGTGCCGAATCCGGTCAGACCAGCGGCCGGGCGCGGGTCGCGGTCACGGTCGCCGTGCCGTCGGTGGTCAACCCCGAGATCAGGTACGCCTGGTAGGTGCCGCCCGGCAGGACGGCCCACAGGTCCGGGATGCCGTCGGCGTTGATGTCCGCGGCCTCGAGGGTGCTGATCGCGACGCCCGTGTTCCAGTTCGCCGCCACCTGGTACTGGGTGCGGGTCAGCGAGCCGGTGCCGTCGCCGTTGTCGACCATGGTGACTCCGGTCCACAGGTACAGGTCGCCGGTGCCGGCGTTGCGCAGGAACAGCGCGGTGCCCGAGGCGGTCTCGGTGCTGGCGATGCTCCAGTTCTGCCAGTCGCTGCCACCGTTCGGGGTGGGATTGGTCAGCGCGATCGTGTTGATGTAGCCGCCGGTCATCCCGAGGTTGGGGTGGTAGCCGAGGCGGTAGCCGTTGGCGGCGTCGCCGGAGAGGGCGATCAGGTCTGGGTAGCCGTTGTCGACGCCGTCGGCGGCGTACCCGTTGACCACTGCCAGCGGTGAGTTTCCGTAGGCGTCGAGGAGCTGGCTCGGGTCGATGCTCTGCTGGTTGCCGCTGAGGTTCGGGTCGGCCATCGTGCCGTCGCCGGCACCCCGGATGATGCCCGCGCCGCCCGGGTTGACCCCGCCCGGGTAGTAGACGAGGAAATCCTGCTCGGCGAAGCCGAAGAACCGGCCCGTGATCACCTGCGCGCCGTCGAAGTCGGCCGGCGACGCTGTGCCGCTGACGCCGTTCCCGCGCAGGCCGATGTTGACGGCCGGGGTCTGCACCTGGCCGGTGCCGACGCCCGTCTTGCGGGATTTCACGCCGAGCGCGGACCAGACGCCGGAGCCGAGGCCGGTGCCGGGGCCGCCGAGGGCGACCAGATCGGCGACCCCGTCACCGTTCAGGTCCTTGTCGACCGGACCCGTGGTGAGAGCCGGCGCGGGCTTCGGCGAGGCGTGGGCCGGCAGAGCCGGAGCGAGCGCGGTCAGCGCGAGCGCCACTGGTGCGGTCCACGCGATCAGGCGCCGTCGACTGAAGGTATCCGTCATGTGTCCCCCGCACATTGAGGAATTTGCCGTTCGGACGGTACCGGACGCAAGCAATAGCGCACTGCCCCTGAGTTGGGCTAAGCGCAGGTCGGCAGCCGCCCGGTGGCCGGTAGTTGATCTTCATGTGACCATCGGCTAACGTGCGCGCCCGTGAAGCGTATTCGTGTTGGTTCCGCTGTGTTCATCTGTGCCGCCCTGATGACTCTCACCGCATGTGCGGGGGAGGACACCCCGGCGGGGCCGACCTCGCCTGCCCCCGTGGCTCCCTCCTCGGCAGCCGCCTCCGCCTCCTCGGCGCCGTCCTCGCCCGCTGCGGCGGCCATGAGCGACAAGAAGCTCTGCGAGTCGGCGAAGAAGGCCGGGGCCGAGATGAAGGCGAAGCTCATCGCCGCGGTGTCGTCCGGCCAGGAACCGTCGCCGGCTGTGTTCAAGGAGATCCTGACCGAACTGGACGGGAAGGTCACCACGCTGGCCGCCGCCGGGGGTGACAGCAAGGTAGCCACCGCCCTGAAGAATTTCGGGATGGAGGCGTCCAAGGCCGCCGCGTCGCCGGACCCGGCGCAAGCGGCCGACAACCCCGCTCTCGAGAAGGCCGGCGCAGACATCACCGCCGCCTGCAAGGCGTCCGGAGTCAGCGTCATCTTCTGACGGCACCGCCTTGATCGGCTGTCCCGTCTCCATCGCCGCCGTCACCGGAAGCCATGCAGCCGGCTTCCGGTGACGGCGGCGACGTGCTTTCTGGTCCGGTGGCGACCTGCTCACCGCCAGGGAGTTCTTCGAAGCATGGCGCATGCCGGCGGGATGACCTGACGCTTACGCTCGACCACGATCAGAACCCCGAGGTCGTACGCGCGGCCGGCCGATTGCAGTGGCGCCGCAGCGGCCGGGTGGCACCTCCGCCGATGGCCGGTTTCGATGCACCCGGGTGCGGCAGCCGGTCGGGCCGGCGATCGGGTCGGTACTCGAAGTGCCACCACTCGTTGTCGTACACCCGGTGCAGGTGGTGGCGGGCGCCGTGCTGCTCCAACCAGCGCGCGCCCTCGACGGGCCGTACGTCGAGCGCGGTTCCCGCGACGTGCCGCGACTCCTGCGGGGGCAGTACCCGCCGTCGTGCCGACTCCGGTGAGCCGGTCCGTCGGACCGCCTCGGCGAAGAGCCGTGCCTGCTCCTCGGCGGCCCGGTGTCCCGAGGTGAGCCCGATCAGCTCACGGTCGCGCCACAGCGCCTGCGTGCGGGCCGCCTCGAAGGCCGCCCGCGTCCCGGGCGTCAGGCCGGCCAGGTCCTCGGCGGGGAAACGTATCGCCAGCGCCCACTGGCAGGCCACGTGCCGTGCTCGGCGGCGGGCGACGACGAGTGCCAGGGGCAGCAGCAGCACCGCGAGCAGCAACGTGACGACCTTGTACGCGCGGTCCCGGCGCCGAGCGGACCGAGCCCCGGTCATGATGTGCGCCCGGCGGGCGAGGTGGACGACGGCCCACCTGACCCCGGTCGCCGTGGCCGGTTGTGAACGCCCGGAAAGCTCCTCACCATCGATGGAATCCATGAGGGCAGATTTCCGTAAGTCCTACCCGTGCGCCTGAGTACCGCTACTCATCGCACGGCACGGATCACAATCCGATCAGGTGGGTCACTGCTCGGCGAGCAGCCCCTAGATCAGGGTGTCCGTCCACTCGCCCTTGGTCCAGTGGTCCCGGCGCAGGTCGCCGGCAGCGGCGCCGCGCGATGGCCGCCTTGGCCTATGTGCCGTAAGCACCTCCTCGGCCCGCCCGCAGGTTTCGACGGATTCGATATGGACGGCGGCGCCGCCAGGGCGCGGCGTGAACCCGATGGGGCCTAAGTGGCGATACATGGTGAGGAAGCAAGTACGTCTGGAAGCGGGCTGAGATGAGACGAGCCGATCGGGTTGCGGTACATGCTGGTTGAGCAGCGGTCTGTCGCCGACCAGGAGTCGGATGCCTGGTATGTGAGGGCCTCTTTGGCGGATCATCGCCTGTTCACGGTTCTCTATGACCGGCATTCGGCTGCCCTGTACCGGTACGCCCACGGCCGGGTAGGAACTGACGCAGCCGACGATGTCGTGTCCGAGACGTTCTTGGTGGCATTCCGGCGCCGTCAGCGCTACGACGCCTCTCGGCTAGACGCCCGGCCGTGGCTGTTCGGGATCCTGACCAAGGAGATCTCCCACTATCGGCGCCGCGAGCGGGCGCACTACCGCGCTGTGGCTCGATGCGACCCGGTCGAAGTCGTTCCCGATCTGGCGGAACGGGCAGTGGCTGGCGCGGCGGCTCACGCCCTGCGGGCACCACTAGCCCGGGCGTTAGCCGACCTAGCCAGTAGGGATCGCGACGTCCTGTTGCTTATCGCGTGGGGTGGGCTCAGCTACGAGGAGACCGCCCACGCGATCGGCATCCCCGTGGGCACGGTGAGGTCACGGCTCAACCGTGCCCGAGGCAAAGTCAGCAGCGCGCTCGGCGGCGACGATCCGACGCGGGCGGTAGAGGAGGCGATGTGAACGATCAACAGATGATCGACAAGGTCAAGGCGTTGCTCGATCCGGCGGAGCCGCCACCGCACCTGCGAGGGCGGGTAGATCGCATGATCGCCGGATCGGCGCGATCGGCGCGCAGGCGGCCCTGGAGACTCGCCACCGTCGGTGCTGCGGCCACCATCGGAGTGCTCTCCCTGCTCATCGGCTCGGTAGTCAGTATCAACGGGGAGCCGCCTGCCGCCAGCGCTCAGGCAGCGGAGATCCTCCACCGTGCCGGTGACGCCGCTCGGGCCGACCGGACTCCGATCCCCCGCGCCGACCAGTTCATCCTGACCACGACGAAGGGCTTCGCCCCTGTCGTCGGACAGGACGATCTCGCGACGACCCTTACCCGCTCCTGGATGTCTGTTGACGGCACCCGCGACAGCCTGATCCGGGTCAGCGACCCACCGGCTGGCGGCCGGCAGTCGACGGTAATTCCCGGTTGCCGGGATGGGCGGGCCGCAGAGTGGGGGCCGAACGGCAGCCTCCTGAAATCCACCCGGCCATGCACGCCAACGCCGGCCTACTTGAACAACGCGCCGACCGACGCCACCAGCATGCTGAACTACCTGCGGCGGATGAGCAGCGGCACCGCGTCGAGCGACGAAGAGACCTTCGCCAACGTGGGAGAGCTGATCCGCGGATACCTGCCCGCACAGTCACGGGCCGCCCTGTACGAGGCGGCGGCGAAGATCCCCGGGGTGGTCGCCTCTCCCACCATGACCGACGCGGCAGGTCGCTCCGGCACCGCAGTGTCGCTCGTTGGGGACGTCGACCGGTACGACCTTATCTTCGAACCGCAGACCTACCGGTTCCTCGGCTGGCAGGTCGTACCGAAGGCCGAAAGCGCCGGTCGACCAGTCCGATCCCAAGTGATCTTGAGCGTCACCATCGTCGACCGCGCCGGGCAGACGTCGTAGCACCGCCGACCAGACGTCGACAGCGCACAGGGGGGCGGCCGCCGGGGCCGTGGCCGCCCCCCTGCTCACGTCAGACCGATCACGGGAAGTACTGGAACGGGCTGCTACCGCCCCCGATCGACCCGCCGTTCTGGTTGAAGGGCGTCCACGTCGTCGACCCGGTACCGGCGCAGGAGCAGTCGTTCGGTACGGATCGGCAGTGCCAGCTCAGACATGCCGCCCAGTATCAGCGTTCCTACCGCAGGCGCGGGGCGGTGCACACCGTGCGGCAGGCGAAGACACGTCGGCGGCGGGTGCGACGGCAACGGGGTCGCGCGGTCAGCGGGCGCAGCCGATGATCTCCCCATGCTCCTCGCCGTGGTCGTTGCAGTGGTGGCGTTCCTCGCCTGGCTGACCGTCGCCCGGGAGCGCCGGCTCAGCGCGGTGGTGCTGGCGGTGCTGCTCGCGGTGTCGGTCGGCACCGCCGCCCTCGCGGCCGTCCAGCCTCGGGCGGCGGTGGAGTCGCGCGTCCTGCTCTTCCTCGGGGTCGCCGCCACGTTGCTGGTCGCCCGGGAGACCCAGCGCCGCCGGTACCGCGATGCTCGGGCGGGCCGGCGCTGGCCGTACCGGATCGTGGTCGGCCTGGCCCTGGTCATCGCCGTCGGCTGCGTTCCGGGCTGGGCGCTGGACCGCAACGAGGACGGCTTCGTGCCGTCCGTACGCGAGCTGGGTCCGTTGCCCGCGGACCTCACACTGCGGGCGGACGGCCCCGGGGAGTGTGGCCACGGCGGGTGTGCCGCCGGGTACAGAGTGGCCGGTCGGCCGGGTGAGCCGGCGGAGCAGGTGGCCCGGCGGATGTGGGAGCACCTGGGCGGCCGGGGCTGGCCGGCCGCCAACGGCGGGCGGAGCTGCCGTCCCGTCGGCTGGCTGCTCGACCGCCGGGAGACGTGCGTCTGGATCAGTTCACCGCAGGGGGCGGTCGAGTTGATCCTCTCGGGTGGCCGGCCCTACCCCGCGTACAACGACTTGAGGTACTCCGGGCCGTAGCGGCGTTCCAGGTCGGCGAGGCTCTCGGTGGTGTTCTCGACCTCCTTGATCAGCCGGGCCCGGGTCGGCAGCACGTCCGGCTGCCAGGTCTCCGGCTGCCACAGCTCCGAGCGGAGGAACGCCTTGGAACAGTGGTAGAAGATCTGCTCGACCTGGACCTCGATCGCGAGGATCGGCCGGTGCCCCTTGACCACCATGTCGTCGAAGTACGGCGCGTCCCGCAGCAGCCGCGCGCGGCCGTTGATCCGCAGCGTGTCGGTCCGCCCGGGGATCAGGAAGAGCAGCCCGACGTGCGGGTTGTCCAGGATGTTGCGGTAGCCGTCGGCGCGCCGGTTCCCCGGCCGCTCCGGGATCGCCAAAGTCGTCTCGTCCAGCACCATGGCGAAGCCGGCCGGGTCGCCCTTGGGCGAGACGTCGCAGCTGCCGTCCGCTCCGGCCGTCGCGATCAGGCAGAACGGCGACGCCGCCAGCCACTGCCGGTCCCGCTCGTGGAGCACGACCCGTTCCTTGGCGACCGCCCGGGGCATCGGTGCCCCCAACAGGTCGCGCAGCTCCTCGTGCGAGGTGATCTCCACCGTCACGTCCGCCTCCCCCGTGCGTTGACCTCGGTGGCGGCCCGGCGAGAAGCCCACCGCCGTCCGTCAGCCTAGGCGGGCGCGGCAAAGCGCGAGGTTTGCCCATGGCGGCGGCGGGTACCGCCTCACACAGCGCCCCCGACCCGAGCAGTGGAGGCCCGCCATGGAGAGCCGTCTGAAGGTGCTCGGGCACCCCGTGCACCCGATGCTGGTGATGTTCCCGGTGGCGCTCCTGGTCGTCGGCACCCTCTTCGACATCGTCGACACCGTCGGCGGTCCCGACTTCCTCGGCGAGGCGGCGTACTGGAACATCACCGTCGGTCTGGTCGGCGGCCTGCTGGCCGCGGCGGCCGGGGCGTTCGACCTGCTCGCCATCCCGGCCGGCACCCGCGCCAAGCGGGTGGCGCTCACCCACGCCGCCGCGAACGTGGCGGTCATCCTGCTCTTCGCCGCCGTCTGGGTGGTCCGGCTCAACGCCGAGTCCCGGGCGGCCGGCGGCGCGCTGATCGCCATCGAGGTGGTCGGCGTGGCCATCCTCGGCGTCAGCGCCTGGCTCGGTGGCGAGCTGGTGGACCGGCTCGCCGTCGGGGTGGACCGCGAGGCCGGACTCGACGCCCCCAGCTCACTGCGGCCCCCGGCGGCCACCCAGCGGATCGGAGACGTGCGATGACGGAACAGCCCGGTGGATTCGGTCGAGGATGGCGGGGCCGGCAGCAGGGCTGGGACCCGATGGGGGAGCTCCAGTCGCTGCGGTCGGAGCTGAGCCGCCTGGTCGGCGGCCGGGGCGGCTCGTCGGACGTCGAGCTGAGCGAGACCGCCGACGGCTGGGAGGTGGTCGTCCGGCTGCCCGGGGTGGCACCGGAGGAGGTCGCCGTCGAGCTGGACGACCGGGAGCTGTGCGTGCGCGCCCGTTCCGAGGCGGAGGTCAACGCCGACCACGGCATCCCGGGCGGCTTCGAGACCCGCGGCTTCGAGTACCGGATCGACCTGCCGTCCCGGGTGGACCCGGACGCCATCGACGCGGTGATGGACCACGGCCTGCTGCGGGTCCGCCTGCCCCGGGCCAAGCGGCCCGCGCCGCGCACCATCACCGTCGGCCGCTCCGGCCTGCACGGCGGTCCGGCCGCCGGGGGTACGAGCAGACTGGCCGATCCGGCGGCGGACCGGGAGATGCACCACCCGGACACCACCGCCGACGAGATCGACCGGCTGTAGCACCCGGGTGGCCGCCCCGTCCCTGCTCGGCCCGGTCGGCGAGCGCGTGCCCGACGTGCGGCGCATCGCCGTGCTGCGCGCCAACGCGCTCGGCGACTTCATTTTCGCGCTGCCCGCGCTGGAGTCGCTGCGGGCCGCGTACCCGGAGGCGGAGATCGTGCTGCTCGGCGCGCCGTGGCACGCGAAGCTCTGGCGGGACCGGCCCGGCCCGGTGGACCGGGTCCTGGTGATCCCGCCGGCCCCCGGCATCCGCGACCCCGGCCCCGACGAGGCGCCCGCATCCATGGACGACTTCCTGGAGCGGACCGCCAAGGAGGGCATCGACCTGGCGGTGCAGATCCACGGCGGCGGGGGGAACTCCAACCCGCTGATCAGCCGGCTCGGGGCCCGGGTCACCGCCGGGCTGCGGGCCGAGGACGCGCCGCCGCTGGACCGCTGGATGCGGTACGTCTACTACCAGCACGAGGTGATCCGCTACCTGGAGGTGGTGGCCCTGGTCGGCGCCCCGGCCACCACCGTCATCCCGGCGCTGGCGGTCACCGACGCCGACCGGGCCGAGGCGCGGGCGGTGCTCGGGGAGCCGGACCGGCCGCGGGTGGCGCTGCACCCCGGGGCCACCGACACCCGCCGGCGCTGGCCCGCCACCCGCTTCGGCGAGGTCGCCCGGTCGCTGCACGACGACGGGTACGAGGTACTGGTCACCGGCACCCCCGCCGAGCGGGAGCTGGTCGACGAGGTGGTGGCGGCGGCCGGCGTCCCGGTACGCCCGCAGGTCGGCACGCTCAGCCTCGGCGGCCTGGCCGCCGCGTACGCCGGGTGTGCGCTGGTGGTCTCCAACGACACCGGCCCGCTGCACCTGGCCGGTGCGGTCGGCACCTCCACCGTCGGCATCTACTGGCTGGGCAACCTGATCAACGGGGCGACGCCGCTGCGCGCCCGGCACCGTCCCATCGCCTCCTGGACCACGCACTGCCCGGTCTGCGGGGTGGACTGCACCCCGGGGATCTACCCGCACCGGCCCGGCGACGGCAACTGCCCGCACCGGGACTCGTTCGTCACCGACGTGCCGGTGGTGGAGGTGCTGGAGGCCGCCGCCGAGCTGCTCCGCCCGGAACCGGGCGCGCCGCGCTGAGCGCCGCTCAGGCCGGCTGCGGGGTGTCGGACTCGGCGAGGACGACCTCCCAGGCCTCCACCTCGCGTTCGGTGACCGTGGTCGGCGACTCCAGGTGGTACGCCCCGCTGGGCAGCACGCCGGCGCCGCCGTGGCGCGCCATCACGGCGAGCTGCGCGGCGACGTCCTCGCCCTGGTGCTTCGCGGGCAGCCGCCGCCAGAACTCGAAGCCCCCGGAGTCGACCAGCGCCGCCCGGTCGTAGAGCACACAACCGCCGATCCAGGAGACCTTGTACGCTCGCCAGGCGCCCGGCGGCAGCTCCAGCTTGCGCGTCACGTGCAGCAGGTTCGCCGCCGGGTGGATCGACGCCCGCTGCCACTGCGGGGTGCCCGGGCGGATTCGTTCCGGCACCACGGGCCCGTCCCACTCCTCGTAGTGGCCGTGGGTCTCCGGGCGCACGTCGTCGGCGTACGACAGGCCGTGCACCGCGTTGCCGACGAAGCCGCAGCCCAGCTCCCCGATCGCGGTGACCAGCCGGTGCAGGGTGCCCGGCTCCAGCCAGACGTCGTCGTCCAGGCAGAGCACGTACCGGGCCGCCGACCGTCCGAGCAGGTACGCGCGGTGTTCGGCCAGCCCGCGCCGGGGCAGCCGGCGGGTCAGCAGCACCGGGTGCCCCCGGTGGCGCAGCGTCCGGACCATGGTGGCCGCCGCCGGGTGCGCGTACGCGGGTTCGCCGTCGGACTGGTCGCTGACCACCACCCCGAACCCCGGTACGCCCTGCTGGGCGGCCAGCCCGGAGAGGGTGACCGCCAGCTCGGCGGGACGGTTGCGGGTGGGGATCAGCACGTCGAGCTGCCGGGGCAGGCGGAACTCCTCGGCGCTGCCGAGGTCGAGCGGTCGGTTCACGCCGACCTGCCCATGCGCTGCGGAGTCTCGGGCTGCGCCGACCGGGTCGGGTCGGCCGGCTGCGGGGACGGGGTCCCCTGGGCGCGGATCCGGTCGATGATCGCCGAGGTGGAGCGGTCCGGCACGTACCCGAGGGTGCGGACCTGACCACCGAGCCGGCGCACCAGCGGCGCCTCCGGCACCATCTCTGGCGGGTAGTCGCCGCCTTTGACGTACACGTCGGGCCGGACGGTCTCGATCAGCTTGGCGGGCGAGTCCTCCTCGAAGACCACCACGTGGTCCACGCAGGACAACGCGGCGAGCAGGGTGATCCGGTCCTCGACCGGGTTGACCGGCCGGTCCGGGCCCTTGAGCCGGCGGACGCTGCCGTCGGAGTTGACCGCCACCACCAGCAGGTCGCCCAGGGCGCGGGCCTGCTCCAGGTAGCGCACGTGCCCCGGGTGCAGCACGTCGAAGCAGCCGTTGGTGAAGACGATGGAGCGACCGGCGCGCCGGTGGTCGGCGACGATCGCGTCCAGTTCGGCGGTGCCGACCAGTATCGGGTGGGCCGTACCGTCCGATGTGGTGCCGAGCGCGGCGAGCAGGTCCTCGCGGCGGCACACGCAGGTGCCGGTGTCCGACACGGTGATGGTCGCGGCGAGCTGGGCGAGCTGGGCGGCGGTCGGCAGCGGCGCGTCGGCCGCCAGGGCCAGCGTCATCGCCGCCAGGTACGCGTCACCGGCGCCGACGGCGTGGCTGGCCGGTACGGGGGTGCTGTGGCTGCGCCGGGGCTCGCCGTCGGCGCCGCCGACCACCGCCCCCTCGGTGTCCAGGGTCACCGCCACCACGTCCGCGCCGGTGTGCGCCCGCAGCTCCGCCAGGCGCGACTCGGCCAGCTCGGCCCGGTCGACGCCCTCCCCGGCGGCGGTGTTCACGGTGACCCCGGTGCCGGTGACGCTCATTCCGTCGCCGGTCATCGCCACCCGGTCCTCACCGGGCGTGGGCTCCCCGGTCGGGCCGGTGCCGACGGTGCCCGACGGTCCGCCGGTGCCGCCGAAGCGGGCGCCGCCCGGGGCCGCGCCGACGCTCAGCTCGGACGGGCCGTCGGCCGGGTCGACCGGCGGGTGGTCCAGGTGCAGGTCCGGGCCGGCGGCGGGCCGGCCGGTGGGGCGCGGTGCGGCGCCGAAGCCGGCGGCGGCGCGGGCCAGCAGCCGGGCCGCCTCGGCGAAGCTCGGGGTCACCACGGTCGGGGCGAGCCCCCGCCAGTCGGCCAGGTCGTGCGCGTCCAGGGCGACGGTGGTGTAGCGCTCCCGGTTGGCCACCAGCCAGGCGCGGACCGGCGCGGGCAGGCCGCCCAGGCCGTAGTCGCAGACCACCAGGGTGGGCGTCGCCCCGCCGGCGGCCGCCTTCAGCTCCTCGGTCGCGCAGTCCAGCGCGGTGAGCAGTCGTCCCACCCCGTCGGCGTCGAGCGGGTCCTCCGGGTCACCGGAGTCCTCGCGGAGCAGGATCTGGTTGCCGGCGAGCATCCGCCGCTTCACCGGCGTCGGCCGGTGGGGCTGGCTGACGGTACGGTCCCAGACCCCGGCCCGGTCCAGGCAGTCGTGCAGTTCGTCGCCGGCCACGTCGGCGCCGACCGGGGCGACCAGCAGGGCGCGGCCACCGAGGGTGGCGATGTTGACCGCCGTGTTGGCGGCGCCGCCGGCGGCGGAGATGCGTCGGCGCAGGGTGAGTACCGGGGCGGGCGCCTCACGGCAGAGCCGGTCGGACTCGGCGAACCGCCACTCGTCGAGCATGGCGTCCCCGACGACCAGGACGGGACGCCCGAGCCAGCTCTCCACGACGGTCGCGAGCCGGCGCTGTTCCGCTGCTGCTCCTGCCATGCCTTCCCGACTCCCCCGACCACCCCCGCCCAAACAT
>NZ_JBPQTL010000109.1:0-18600 GCF_051386295.1 Micromonospora sp. URMC 105
GAGCGGACGACGGGATTCGAACCCGCGACCCTCACCTTGGCAAGGTGATGCGCTACCAGCTGCGCTACGTCCGCGTGTCTCCGGCGTTCCCGGTGACGGATGGAAACTTTAGCCGAGCCTGGGAACAGTTGCCAAATCGGGGGGTGCTCTCGGCGCGTCCGAGGCGGGTTGCCGGGCGAGAGGACCAGCACTCCCCGCAGAGCTTCCTAGGAGACTGGGCGAGGTGGGGGAGGAGGTCGAGGGAGACCAGCAGACGCCCAGGTCGGAGGCCAGGCGACGCGCCGGAGAAGGGGTGTCCGGGTTCCGACTGTGGTACGCCCGACCGGCCGCCTCGGTAACGTATCGTGGTCATATCGATGGGTTACCGTAACCGCGTGACGAGACGTGCCGCCGATGTCCGCCTGGATTCCCTGCTGCGAACAGCCTGCGACGTGATCGTCGAGCGTGGACTCGCCAACACCCGGACGGCCGACGTGGCGCAGGCCGCCGGGGTCAGCCAGGCCCTCGTGTTCTACCACTTCGCCACCAAGGAACGGCTGCTGGCGCAGGCCTTCGCGTACGCGGTGGAGCAGGACCTGGCCCGGCTGGACGCGGTGGTCCGCTCCTCCGCGCCGCCGCTGACCAAGCTGCGCCGGATGCTGCGTCTCTACACGCCGGCCGGCCGGTCGATCTCCTGGTCCATGTGGATCGACGGCTGGGCCGAGTCGCTGCGCACGCCCGAGCTGGAGAAGGTCTCCCGCCGACTCGACCTGCGGTGGCGACAGGACCTGGCGGCGGTGATCGCCGACGGGGTGACGGACGGCACCTTCGTCTGTGCCGACCCGGCGGGCGCCGCCTGGCGGATCAACGCGGTGATGGACGGGCTCGCCGTGCAGCTCGCGGTGCACGAGCGAGTGATCTCCCGGCGGCAGTTCACCGAGTGGATCCGGCTGATCGCCGCCCGGGAGCTGGGGCTCGACCCGGCCCAGCTCGACTGACCGGTTCACCCCCGACCGGCCCAGCCCGGCCCGACTCCAGTACCGGACGACCAACCGACCCGAGCACCGGACGGACCGACCGGAGCACCGGACGACCGGGCAAAAACGCCCGAACCGCCACGGACAGCCGCGACAATCGGCGGCATGGACCTGCTGGAGGCGTACCGCCGGAGCCTGGCCGAGTTCGTCGACCGGGTGGAGCAGGTCACGCCCGGGCAGTGGTCGGAGCCGACTCCCTGCCCGGGCTGGGACGTCCGTGCGCTGGTCGACCACGTGGTGACCGAGGACCGGTGGACCGCGCCGCTGCTCGCCGGCCGTACCGTCGAGGAGATCGGCGACCGGTTCGACGGTGACCAGCTCGGCGACGACCCGATCGGGACGGCCCGGCAGGTGGCGTCGCAGGCCGAGGTGGCGGCCAGCCACCCGGGCGCGCTCGACGTCACGGTGCACCTCTCGGCCGGGGAGACCCCGGCGGCCGACTACCTGCACCAGCTCGTCGCCGAGCACCTCGTACACGCCTGGGACCTGGCGGTGGCGATCGGTGCCGACCCGCGCCTGGACGCCGGCGCGGTCGCCGCATGCGCCGCGTGGTTCACCGACCGGATCTCCGACTACCAGCTCGGCCTGCTGATCCGGCCGGCGGTCGAGGTGCCGGCCCACGCCGACGCGCAGGACCGCCTGATCGCCGCCTTCGGCCGCCACCCGGACTGGACGCCACCGGCCTGACGACCCGCCCGGGTCCGACTCGACGGCCGCGCGATCCGGACGTACCCGGGACGCTCGCCGGGACGAGCGGAGGCGGGACGGGCGGATGTGGCACGGGCGGAGACGGGAAGGGTGGAGGCGGCACAGGGTGCGCCGGCCGGACGCCCGAGGGGGGCTCGGCGTCCGACCGGCGCGGTCGACTCCGGTCAGTCGGCGTACCCCTGACCGGAGGCCGCGGGGCGACGGCGCTGGCGCTCCCGCAGCCGGCGGCGGGCCGGCGGGTGGACGTTGGCCAGGTCGAGGTCGCCCCCGTAGTGGGCCATCACCCGGTGGTCCATCACCCGCCGCCACAGCGGTGGCACCAGCGCGACGACCACCATGCTGGCGTAGCCGGCCGGCAGCTGCGGCGAGGCGTCGAAGCTGCGCAGCGTCTGGTAGCGGCGCAGCGGGTTGGCGTGGTGGTCGCTGTGCCGCTGGAGCTGGAAGAGGAAGACGTTGGTGACCGTCCGGTCGCTGTTCCAGCTGTGCCGGGGGTCGACCTTCTCGTAGCGGCCGGCGGCGTTGCGCTGCCGGGCCAGCCCGTAGTGCTCCAGGTAGTTGACCACTTCCAGCAGGGAGAAGCCGACCACGGCCTGGAGCACCAGGAACACCAGCACGCCGGGGCCGAAGGCGAGCATCAGCACGGCGTAGAGCACCAGCGTCATCGCCCAGGCGTTGAGGATGTCGTTGCGCCACGTCCACGGGCTGCGGCTGCGGAGCCGGAACCGGCTGGTTTCCAGCCGCCAGGCCGACCGCAGGCTGCCCCAGACGGTACGCGGCCAGAAGGCCCAGAAGCTCTCCCCCAGCCGTGAGCTGGCCGGATCCTCCGGGGTGGCCACCCGGGTGTGGTGGCCCCGGTTGTGCTCGACGTAGAAGTGCCCGTACCCGGTCGGCGCAAGCGCCACCTTGGACAGCCAGCGCTCCGCCGTCTCCCGCTTGTGGCCCAGCTCGTGGGCGGTGTTGATGGCGATGCCGTTGACCACCCCGACGGTGGCGACCAGACCGGCCGCGCCGATCCAGGACAGCTCGCCCCGGGCCCAGACCGCGCAGCAAAGCACCAGGGCGGCGTACTGGGCGGGCAGGTAGAGGTAGGTGAGCCAGCGGTAGTAGCCGTCGGCGGAGAGCCGGGGCACCGCCTCGTCGGGCGGGTTGCGCCGGTCGTCGCCGATCAGCAGATCGATCGTGGGGATGAGCCCGAAGACCACCACCGGGGTGAGCCACCAGGCCCAGGCGCCGCCGGTGCCCTGCCAGCCCAGCCAGCCCAGGAAGGGCAGCACGGGCACCAGCAGGGCCAGCGGCCAGAGCGGCTTGCGGGTGTCGCGCCAGGCGACGGGTGGAACCGCCGCGTCGGTGCTGATGGCCATCGCCGACCTCCGATCTCGCGTGCCTCTCCTGAACTGTGGCACCGGTCACTCGATTTTACAAGTGGCAACATTTTGTAAAGCAAACCGGTGACGTCCGCGGTACCCAGCGTCATCGACGACCTTGCCCTCACCCGAACCGCCTGGTATTCACAGATGCGCATGCGTAACCACGCCTGCACCGGGCCGGCGCAGCGTCGGCCCCCGCTCCCACGAGGAGGTCCCGTGCCCAGACCGGAGTGGACAGATCGGACGAGCCGGCCCCGACGCCGGCTCGTCCCCGTACTGGCGACCGCCGCCGTGGTCGCCGCCCTGCTGCCCGGCGGCGCCACCGCCGCCGCCGCACCGGGCGACGCCCCGGCCGCCGCACCCGGCCGCTCCGGCTCGCTCGCCGACGACAGCCATCAGGCGGCCGACGTCGACAACCGCACCGGTACGGCGGCACCCGACGCCCGGCAGCGCGGGATCGCCCGACGGGTCGACGCCGACGTGCGGTGGAACCGGCTCGGCACCCCGCAGGCGCTCGGCCCGGCCCGGGCGCCGCTCGCCACCGGCCTGCCCGCCGACCCCGAGGCCGCCGCCCGGCGCTACCTCGCCGACAACCAGGACCTCTTCGGCCTCGACGCCGCCTCGGTCGCCGCGATGGACCGGCTGCTGGTCCGGCCGATCGGCATCGGCGCGGTGGTCACCCTGCGGCAGCGCTTCGGCGACCTGCCCGCCGGCCACGACGGCCTGGTCACCGTGGCGGTCGCCGACGGCGCCGTCGTCTCGGTCAGCTCCTCGCTCGCCCGGGACGCCTCGGCACCCGCCCCGGCCACGCTCACCGGCGAGCAGGCGTACGCGGCGGCCCTCGCCGACGCCGGCCTGGACGCCGCCCGGGTGGCCAGCCACCGGGTCCGCCCGGTCGCCGTGCCCACCCCGCTCGACGGCCCCCGGGCCGCGTACGAGGTGACCCTGATCGGCGCGGACACCGACCACCCGGCCGCCTTCACCACGTACGTCGACGGCATCACCGGCCAGGTGCTGGTCCGCGAGGACCTCGTGGACTTCGACTCGGACAACCCGAGCTGGGCCGTCTACCCGGCCACCCCGCCCCAGGACCTCGCGCCCGGGCAGGACCCCCGGGTGCGCTGGTGCGCCGACCCGGCACCCGGCTGCGCCGCCGCGTTCCGCGACCCGGCCACCGGCAACGCCTGGGACGTCGACAAGGCCACCGGCTTGCCGACCGGCACCTCACGCGGCAACTCCGCCAACACGGTGGTCTCCTGGGGAGCGGGCACCCCGCTGCTGCCGGCCACCGCCAGCCCGGACCGCCGCTACGAGTACCCCTTCACCGACCAGTGGCACCAGGCCCGCTGCAACCCGGCGGTGTTCACCTCCGCGCAGCGCAACGACGCCGACGCCGCCATCGCCAACCTCTTCGCCATGCACAACCGGATGCACGACTGGGCCTGGCACCTCGGCTTCACCGAGGCCACCTGGAACCTGCAGGCGGTCAACGTGAGCGGAGCGGGCCTCGGCGGCGACGCCGAGCAGGGCCGCGCCCAGCAGGGCGCGCTCTCCGGCAACCGGAACAACGCCAACCAGGGCACGCCGCGCGACGGCCTGCCGCCCACCACCAACATGTACCTGTGGCAGCCGCAGGCCGGCGGGCCGTACCCACCGTGCGTGGACGGCGACTACGACATGACGGTGATCGGGCACGAGTACACCCACGCCATCACCAACCGGATGATCGCCGGGCCGGACAGCGGCATCGGCGGCCACCAGGGCGGGGCGATGGGCGAGTCGTGGAGCGACCTGCTCGCCGCGGAGTACCTCTACGAGCACGGCCTGCGCGCCCCCGGCGAGACGCCCTTCGTCACCGGCGGGTACGTCACCGGCAACCTGATCAGCGGCATCCGCAACCACGACTTCAGCCGCAGCCCGCTCAACTACTCCGACGTCGGCTACAACACCGCCGGCCCGGCGGTGCACGCCGACGGGGAGATCTGGAGCGCCACCAACTTCCGGATCCGCTCGGCGCTGGTGAAGCGGTACGGGCTGGGCACCCCGCAGCGGCAGCTCGACTGCGCACAGGGGAAGGTCGCCGTGGGCGACTGCCCGGGCAACCGGCGCTGGGCGCAGCTCGTCTTCGACTCGTTCCTGCTCCAGGCCGCCAGCCAGGTCAGCATGCTCGACATGCGGGACAACCTGCTCACCGCCGACAAGCTCCGCTTCGGCGGGGCGAACCAGGAGCTGATCTGGGCCGAGTTCGCCCGCTCCGGGATGGGCCGGGACGCCGCCACCAAGGGCGCCACCGACACCGACCCGACGCCGAGCTTCGCCAGCCCGTACGGCGGCAACGCCACCCTCACCCTGCGGCCGAAGGGGGACAGCGCCGAGGCGCCGATCCGGCTGTACGTGGGTAACTACGAGGCCCGGGCCACGCCGATCGCCGACACCGACCCGGCCACCCCGCTGCCGGACACCTTCGAGGCGGTGGCCGGGACGTACCAGCTGCTGGCGGTGGCGCCCGGCTTCGGCCACCAGCGGCTCAGCGTGGTCGCCCGGGCCGGTAAGGAGGGGTACGTCGACCTGCGGCTGAGCCGCAACCTGGCGTCCACCACCTCGGGCGCGGTCATCACCGGTGACGGGGTCAACCTGGACCGGATCGGCGACGACACCGAGGCCACCAACTGGGCGTCGCTGACCGGGGTGGCCGGCCGGGGCGTCACGGTGGCGCTGCCCGGCGACGCCGCGCAGGTGGTGAAGCGGGTGAACGTCAGCGCGATGCTGCGCCCGGCGATCACCGGGGACGCCGACGCGGGCGGGCAGAACGCGTTGAGCGCGCTGCGCTCCTTCGCCGTGCTCGCCTGCAACGCGACCACCACCGACTGCGCCGACCCGGCGCGGTGGGAGCGGATCTACACCAGCGCCGGCGACGCCTTCCCGGGCGGGAAGTACCGGGCGTACGTGCGGGACATCAACCTGCGGTCGTTCCCGGTGCCGACCACGCTCGCCACCCACCTACGGCTGGAGGTGCTGGCCAGCCAGTGCACCGGCGGCCCCCGATCAGCGGCGCGCCGCCGCCCAGCGCCCCGACCGGCGGGGCCGTTCGAACGACGGCCCGCCGGCGTCCGGCCCGTCGCCGCGGGCGGCGCGGGTCAGCTGCCGCAACCGCAGCAGCAGCCCGGCGCCGAGGAAGAGCAGCAGCCCGCCGAGGAGGAAGGCGGCCTGCACCACGCCGAATCCCCCGCCGGAGGAGCCGGACACCGGGCGGCCGGCGGCGGGCGGCACCTCCGCCACCGCCTCCTCGGTCGGCTCGGCCTCGACCGTCTCGGTCGGGTCGGCCTCCGTCGCCGAGGCGCTCGGCTCCGGCGTCGGGGTGGCCTCGGCGAGCAGGCCGACCACGTTGCGGGTGGCGGTCTGCCGGGCGAGCAGCCGCAGGTTGGCGTCGTACGCCTCGGCCGCGAGGGTGACCCGGCCCCGGGTGACGTCCTCGGCGAAGGCCACCCGGTAGCGGGCGGTGACCGTCCGGTCCGGGCAGAGCGTGCCCGGGTCGAGCTGGCGGTCGGTGAGCCGGGCGATGGCCCCCTCGGTCTGGATCTGCAGCGGGAAGCTGCCCGACTCCTCCACCCGGTCCATCTTCACCTGGTCCAGCCGCAGGCCCTGCACGGTGAGCACCATCGACCAGCGGACCTTCACGCACCGGCCGCCGTCGGTGCGGGACACCACGGCGGCGACGGTGCGCACCTGGTCGCCGACGGAGAACTCGTCCGGCAGGCCGTTGAGCTCGGTGGCGAAGCCGGCCGCCGCCGAAGCGGGCGCGGGCGCGGTCAGCCCCACCCCCGACAGGCAGGCCAGCACCACCCCGGCCCGCAGCGCGTTCCGCCACACCGTCACCACCACCCCGCCCTTTCGTCGGTCGCATCCACCTGGCAACGCTATGAGGGGTGCGGGGAAGCCGGTAGACGGGCGTGTTCGCACGAATCGTGAAGTACGGGCCGGGTTTTCACGCAGCGTGGTGAACCGGTCACGGCGGCCCCGCGACACGCCCGGGAACCGCCCCGGGAGAGAATCGGAGGGTGTCCGACCTCTCCGCGGCCTTCGTCCGGCTGCACGCCCGCCTCACCCCGGTGGCCTTCGTCCCCGAGGTGCGGCTGCACCAGGCCGACGAGCCGATCGGGCTCTGGGAGCTGACCGAGGGCGAGTTCCGCAGCTCCCAGCCGCCGCCGTTCTGGGCCTTCGCCTGGGCCGGCGGCCAGGCGCTGGCCCGCCACGTCACCGACCGTCCGGAGCTGGTCGCCGGCCGCCGGGTCCTCGACCTGGCGTCGGGCTCCGGCCTGGTCGCCATCGCCGCCGCCCGGGCCGGCGCCACCGCCGTCCGCGCCGTGGAGGTCGACGAGCGGGCGGTGGCCGCCGTCGCGCTCAACGCCGAGGCCAACGGGGTACGCGTCGACGCGGAGTTCGGCGACATCCTCGACGGAGACGCCGGGGACGCCGAGGTGGTGCTCGCCGGGGACGTCTTCTACAGCGAGGCGATGGCCCGGCGGGTGCTGCGCTTCCTGCTGCGGGCCGCCCGCTCGGGCGCCCGGGTGCTGGTCGGCGACCCGGGGCGGGCCTTCCTGCCCCGCGAGCGCTTCCGCGAGCTGGCCGCGTACGACGTGCCGGTGACGGAGGCGCTGGAGAGCGTACGGGTGAAGCGCACCACCGTCTGGGAGCTGGATCCCGCCCCGCCGGGGGCCGCCCGCTAGCGTGTCGACGTGTTGTTCCGGGGCTGGGGGGAGTCCGTCGACGAGTGGTGGCCGGACGTGGCCACCGTCGCCGACCACGTCGGGGTCGACCATCTGGTGGTCACCCGGCACGCGCTGGTCCGGCAGGTCCTCGCCGACCCGGACACCTGGCGGCCGGACAACGCCCTGGACGCGGTGACCCCGGTCCCGGTGGCCGCGTTGCGGGTGCTCGCCGGGCACCGGTTCCGCCTGCCGCCGACGTTGGCCAACAACTCCACCGCGAGTCACCCGGCGATCCGCGCGGTGGTGGCGCAGGCGCTGCACCCGGCCCGGGTGGCCGCCCAGCAGCCCTGGCTGACCGAGCTGGTCGGGCGCCGGGTGGCCGGTCTGGCCGCCGCGCTCGACGCGGGCGAGCCGGTCGACCTGTACGCCGGCCTCGCCGCCGACCTGCCGCTGCTGGTGCTGGCCCGGCTGGTGGAGCTGCCCGACGCCCCGGTCGGCGCGGTGAAGGACTTCGCCCGCGCCGCCCTGGAGCTGTTCTGGGCGCCGCTGGACGCCGACCGTCAGCTCGCCCTCGCCGCCGAGGTGGGCCGGTTCCACACCGTGCTGCGCGACTTCGCCGCCACCGGGGGCGGGCTGGCCGCCGCCCTGCGCGCCGACGGACACTCCCCCGACGTGGTGGTCGGCGCGCTGTTCTTCCTGCTGGTGGCGGGGCAGGAGACCACCTCTCAGTTCCTCACCCTGCTGCTGCACCGGCTCACCGCCGAGCCCGAGGTCCGCGCCGGCCTGCGCGCCGGGACCGTCGAGGTGGCCGACGTGGTCGAGGAGGGGCTGCGGCTGGAACCGCCGATCGTGACCTGGCGGCGGGTGGCCGCCGTGGACACCACGCTGGGCGGGACGGCGGTGGCGGCAGGCACCAGCGTGGTGCTGTGGCTGGCCCGCGCCGGACGCGACCCGGAGGTGGTGGCCGCGCCCGAGGCGTTCCGGCCCGGGCAGCGCGGGTCGCGCCGGCACCTGGCCTTCGGCGCGGGCGCGCACCGCTGCGTCGGCGCGCAGCTGGCCCGGATGGAGGCGGCGGTGGTGGTGACCGAGGCGGCCCCACTGCTCGACGGAGTGCAGGTGGTACGCCCGCCCTGGTGCCCGGACAACCTCACCTTCCGGATGCCGGACGCGTTCGTGGTCCGCCGCCACTGACCGCCGCCTGGGTGCGCGCCAGCGCCCCTCTCCCGAGTCCCTGTGGAACTGATGTCGCAAATGATTCAGGCTTCACCCGGCCCCTGAGTCGTTCGTGACGTCAGCTCCACAGCGCACGAACAGCACGGCCGGCGGGCCGGCGGACCGCCTCGCGACGACGGCCAACGAAGACGGGGGGACCGGCGCAGCAACCGGAACACCTGACGAAGGTCGGGTCCGGTGGGCGCCGATCGGCAGCGGCGGCGCCCACCCGTCGGTTCCTACCGTCAACGCATGATCACACTACGTGGGTTGACGAAGAGGTTCGGGACGGTGACGGCCGTCGACGACCTGACCGTCGACATCGCACCCGGGCGGGTCACCGGGTTCCTCGGCCCCAACGGCGCGGGCAAGTCCACCACCATGCGGATGGTGCTCGGCCTGGACCGGCCGACCGCCGGCCGGGCCCTGGTCGGCGGGCGCGCGTACCGGGAGCTGCGCCATCCGCTGCGGGAGGTGGGGGCGCTGCTGGATGCCCGGGCGATCCACCCCGCCCGGGCGGGCCGGGCGCACCTGCTGGCGCTGGCCCGCAGCAACGGCATCCCGGCCCGGCGGGTCGACGAGGTGCTCGCCCTGGCCGGCCTCGACGACCGGGCCGCCGGCAAGCCGGGACGGACCCTGTCGCTCGGCATGGCGCAGCGGCTCGGCATCGCCGCCGCGCTGCTCGGCGACCCGCCGGTGCTCATGTTCGACGAGCCGGTCAACGGCCTCGACCCGGACGGCGTGCGCTGGATCCGGCAGCTCACCGCCGGTCTCGCCGCCGAGGGACGGACCGTCCTGCTCTCCAGCCACCTGATGAGCGAGATGGAGCAGACCGCCGCCCACCTGGTGGTGATCGGCAAGGGGCGGCTGATCGCCGACGCGCCCGTCGCGGAGGTCCTCGCCACGGCCGCCACGGCCGCCGTGCGGGTGCGCGGGCCGCGCCCGGAGGCGCTCACCACGCTGGCCGGGCGGCTCACCGCCGAGGGGTACGCGGTCACGGTCGAGGGCGCGCGGGACCTGGCGGTCACCGGGGCGACCGCCGCCCGGATCGGCGATCTGGCGTACGAGCTGGGCGTGCCGCTGCACGAGCTGACCCCGGTGGCCGTGACGCTGGAACAGGCGTTCATGCGGCTGACCGGCGACGCGGTCGAGTACGCCGCGGGAGGTGCCCGGTGACCACGATCTCCCCCACCCGCCCGGCCGCCCGGGGCGGCGGTCTCGCCGGTGCGGTGGCCGCCGAGTGGACCCGGCTCTGGTCGGTGCGGGCCACCTGGTGGACCCTGCTGGCCGGCATCCTGCTGATGGCCGCCACCTCGGCGCAGCTGGCCATCTACGCGGCCAACGCCAACACCAACGACGACCCGGCCGACGACCGGGGCGTGGTCACCGTCGGCAGTGTGCTGGTCGGCGCGCTGGACCTCACCCAGTACGCGGTGCTGGCGCTCGGCCTGCTCGCCGTCACCAGCGAGTACGCCACCGGCACCATCCGCACCACCCTGCAGGGCACCCCGTCGCGGGGGCGGATGCTGCTGGCCAAGGCGGTGGTCTCCGGCGCGGTGACGTTCGGCTTCGGGCTGCTCCTCGGCGTGGTCGGGGTAATCGCGGCGGCTCCGCTGCTCGGCGAGTGGGGTCGCGTACCGCCGGCCGGGACCGTTGGCGACGTGCTGGCCACGGCGACGTACCTGGCGCTGCTGGGGGTGCTCGCCCTCGGCCTCGGGGCGGCGCTGCGCAGCGCGGTGCTGACCCTCACCGTGCTCTTCGCGGTGCTGATGATCGTGCCGCTGTCGCTGCGGGAGCCGGACATCACCGTGCTCACCCGGATCTCCGACGCCTTCCCCGGCGTCGCCGGCGGGCACTTCCTGGCCGGGGAGACCGACCCGTACCCGCCGGTGGTGGGCCTGGCGCTGCTGGCCGGCTGGGCCGTCGCGGCGCTGGCGCTCGGCCGGGCCGCGCTGCGCCGCCGCGACGCCTGAGCGAGGGGCGGGGCGGGCCGGTCAGCCGGCCAGCCCCGCCTCGTACGCGATGATCGCCGCCTGCACCCGGTTACGCACGTCCAGCCGGGTGAAGATGCTGGTCAGGTAGCCCTTCACGGTGCCCTCGGTGAGGAACAGCCGACGGGCGATCTCGGCGTTGGACAGTCCCGCCCCGACCAGGCCGAGCACCTCGCGCTCCCGGTCGGTGAGCCCGGCGGTGCGGTCCCGGGCCGCCGGCACCCGGGCCATCCGGTCGCCGTTGAGCTCGATCACCCGCCGGGCCACCCGTGGCGACAGGTACGCCCCGCCCTCCGCGACCGCCCGTACCCCGGTGATCAGCTCCCGGGGGTCACCGGCCTTGAGCAGGAAGCCGCCGGCGCCGTGGCCGAGCGCCCGGGCCACGTGCTCGTCCTCGCCGAACGTGGTGAGCATGACGGTGGCCGTGGCCGGTACCAGCCGGCGGATCTCCGCCGCGGCAGCGAGCCCGTCCAGCTTCGGCATCCGGATGTCCAGCAGCGCGACCCGCGGCCGGTGCGCCCGGACCAGCTCCACCGCGGCCCGGCCGTCACCGGCCTCGGCGACCACCTCGATGCCGGGGTCGGCGGCGAGGATGGCCCGTACCCCGGCCCGGACCATCGCCTCGTCGTCGGCGAGCAGCACGGTGACCGGCCCGTCGTCGGTGGTCACGTCGTCGTCCGTCCCTTGCTGGCCAGGCGGTCGTCGGCGAAGCAGAGCCGCCAGGTCGGCTGGGCCAGCGGGAAGTTGCCGTCGGTGTAGTACTCGCAGCTCACCCCGGCGGTCGAAGCCGGTGCGTCGGCGGGCGGCTCGACCTGGCGGCGGGGCAGCCCGGCCAGCTCGGACCGGGGCGTGCCGATCGGCATCCGCTCGAACGTCGGACCGTCCAGCACCGCGCCGGTGGTGACGACCGGGTAGTAGACCAGCGACAGCAGCAACGCGACGGCCGGTGGCGCGGCGAGCGCGGCGAGCAGGCTGCGCCGCACCCCGCGCCGGGCGTCGCGCAGCGGCCCGGGTTCCACCGACCGTTCCCCGTCGACGGGGTCCGGGCGCGGGGAATCGCCGGCCACGGGCAGCCGGGCCGCCACCGCGAAGCCTCCGTCGCCGGTCGGGCCGGCGTCGAGGCTGCCGCCGGCCAGGCGTACCCGCTCGCGCAGCGCCACCAGGCCGGAGCCGTGCGAGGGCGGTCCGGGCAGCGGCCCGGCCGGCGGTGGGTCGTTCACCACCTGCACCTGCACCCCGTCGTCCACGTCGGTGAGGGTGACGGTCACCGGGGCGCCGGGGGCGTACCGGGCGGCGTTGGTGAGCGCCTCGCGGACCACCCGGTGCGCGGCGTGCGCGGTCAGCTCCGGCAGGTCGGCGACCTCCGGGGTGTGGTGCAGACGCACCGCCATGCCCGCCTCGCGGGCACCGTCGACCAGCTCGGCGACGCTCTCCCCGGCGGGACGGGTGGTGGCCGGGGCGTCCGCCTCGCGGAGCACCCCGATGATCCGGTGCAGCCGCTCGGTGGCCCCCGCCACGCTGGCCCGCAGCTCCCCGGCCGCGGCCCGGTGCCGGGGGTCCAGGTCCCCGGCGACCTCCAGGGCGGCGGCGCGCAGCGCGATCAGGCTCAGCTCGTGGCCGAGCGAGTCGTGCATCTCCTGGGCGATCCGGGCCCGCTCCCGCAGCCGGATCCGCTCGGCGGCGCCCCGCTGCTCGCGCTGCACCGCCTCGGCGTGCTCCCAGCCGGCCAGCACCAGCGCCTGCTGCTGCCGCCGGTAGCGGCCCACCAGCCAGGGGAACACCCCGGCGCCCAGCAGCACGCAGCTGAGCAGGAACCAGGTGGCCATGCCGGTGTCCAGCAGCACCAGGTGCAGCACCGTGCCGCCGGCCGCCACCACGGCGAAGAGCACCCCGGCGGGGGCGGCCCGTTCGCCGCGCCGCCCGGCCAGGTAGCTGAACACCAGCAGGGCGAAGACGAAGTTGCCGTCCACCACCGAGCCGAGCAGCACCAGCACCACGGCCATCGCCGGCAGCCGCCGGCCCACCGCCACCGCCGCCGCCAGCAGCAGCACCGAACCGACCAGCAGCGGTACGACCCAGCGCTCGTACGGCGGGGTCAGCCGCGCGTACGCGATCGGGGCGGCGAGCCCGGCCCAGAGCGCCACGTCGCCGGCGACCCGCCGGTCCACCCGGCGCCAGATTCCACGTTCGCGCACGTCGGCCAGGCTACCGACGCCCGGCGGGCCCCGGCACCGACGAAGGTCAGGTGGTCAGAGTTCCTCGGCCCAGGCGCGCCAGTCGTCCAGCACCCCGTAGAGGGCCGGGGTGAGCCAGCCGGGGGCGGAGCGGCGGAACACGCCCGGATCCATCGACCCGGCGCCGGCCGGCAGCGCGCCGAGGAGGTTCGGCACCAGGTCGGTCAGGTTGGTCCAGTGCACCAGCTCCGGCTCCGTCGGCCAGGCGCCGATCACCACGCCGGCCGGGACGGCCCGCCGCTCCAGCGCCTCCAGGGTCAGCGCGGTGTGGTTGAGCGTGCCGAGGCCGGCCCGGGCGACCACCACGGCCGGAGCGCCGAGGGAGACCGCGAGGTCCGCGACCGTCCAGGGTTCGCCGGAGGGCCGCAACCCCATCGGTACGAGCAGCCCGCCGGCCCCCTCGACCAGCACCAGGTCGTGCTTGTCGACCTCCTCGCGGATGGCGTCGACGGCGGTGTAGAGCTCCAGCGGCTCCAGCTCGGCGACCCGGGCCGCGGCGAGCGGGGCGAGCGGGTCCGGGTAGCTGGCCAGGGTCCGGCCGGTCAGCGGGGCGGCCAGCCGGGTCACCGAGTCGACGTCGCCGGGCTCGCCGGTGGCCGTACCCGTCTGGCCGGGCTTGACCACCGCGACCCGCAGGCCAGCGGCCTGCGCGGCGGCCGTGACCGCCGCGGTCACCACCGTCTTGCCCACCTCGGTGTCGGTGCCGGTGATCAGCACCGCACCCTTCCACGGTTCGGTCAAGGCGCACACTCCACGATGACCTCCAGGGCCCGTTCGAAGTCCGCTCGCGGCACCCCGGCGGAGATGGTGAGCCGCAGCCGGGAGCGGCTGTCCGGGGTGGAGGGCGGCCGGAAGCAGCCGACCGCGACGCCGCGGTCCCGGCAGTCGGCGGCCCAGGCGGTGGCGGCCTCCGGGCCGGGAGCGGTCACCGACACCACCGCCGCGTCGGGGGCGGAGACGGTCAGCCCCGCCGCGCCGAGCCGGCGGACCGCCAGCGCGGCCCGGTCGGCCAGCTCGGCCCGCAGCTCGTCACCGGTGCGGGCCAGCCCCACGGCGGCCTGCACCCCGGCCGCGACCGCCGGGGGCAGCGCGGTGTCGAAGATGAACGTCCGTCCGGTCTCGACCAGGTGCCGGACGAACTCGGCCGGGCCGGCGACCACGCCGCCCGCGCCGCCGAGCGCCTTGGACAGGGTGGCGGTGACCACCACGTCCGGCTGGCCGGCGAGGCCGGCCGCGGCCACCCCGCCCGCCCCGCCGGGGCCCGTCACCCCGAGCGCGTGCGCGTCGTCGACCAGCAGCAGCGCGCCGTGCGCCCGGGCGACGGCGTGCAGCCGGGCCAGCGGGGCGAGGTCGCCGTCGACGGAGAAGACCGACTCGGTCACCACCACGGCCGGACGGCCGGGGGCGGCGGCGAGCGCGGCGGCCACCGCGTCGACGTCGGCGTGCGGGGTCACCACCGTCTCGGCGCCGGAGATCCGGCAGCCGTCGATCAGCGAGGCGTGGTTGTGGGCGTCGGAGACGAGCAGCGTACGCGGCTGCACCAGGGCCCGGACCGCGCCGAGGTTGGCCAGGTAGCCGGAGGAGAAGACCAGCGCCCGGTCGCTGCCGAGCCACTCGGCGAGGCTTTCCTCCAGCGCGTGGTGGGCGTCGGTGGAGCCGCGCACCAGCCGCGACCCGGTGGCCCCCAGCCCGTACGCGGACAGCGCCCGCGCGGCGGCGGCGGTGACCTCGGGGTGGGTGGCCAGACCGAGGTAGTCGTTGCCGGCGAGGTCGACCACGGCGTCCTCGGCGGTACGCGGGCGCAGCGTGCGGGTGAGCCCGGCCTTGGCCCGCAGCTCGGCCCGGCGCTCCAGGGCCGCCAGCCAGTCCGCCACCGTCACCGCCTCCCTCCGCCGCGCAGGTCCGCTCCCCCGGCACCGGCGCGGAGGACTCGTCGGCGAGCAACGCGCCGCCGGGCGAAATTACCACCCGCCCGACCGGCACCGGCGTGGCGCGGGCCGGTGCACCCGGGCGCCGGCTGCCCCCGACCTCGGCCGTTTCTCCGCCCCGGGGTGGCCTTGTAGGGTACGAGCCATGCCAGAGATCCTCGACCAGGCCCGTACCCAGGTGCTGGAGAACGGCGTCGGCCTCGACGAGGCCGGAGTCCTCGCCGTGCTCAACCTGCCCGACGAGCACCTGCCCGCTGCCCTTCAGCTCGCCCACGAGGTGCGGATGCGCTGGTGCGGCCCGGAGGTCGAGGTCGAGGGCATCGTCTCGCTGAAGACCGGCGGCTGCCCGGAGGACTGCCACTTCTGCTCGCAGTCCGGCCTGTTCACCTCCCCGGTCCGGTCGGTCTGGCTGGACATCCCCTCGCTGGTCGAGGCGGCGAAGCAGACCGCGGCAACCGGGGCGACCGAGTTCTGCATCGTGGCCGCCGTACGCGGCCCGGACGCCCGGCTGATGAAGCAGATGCGCGAGGGGGTCGCCGCCATCAAGGCGGAGGTCGACATCCAGGTCGCCGCGTCGCTGGGCATGCTCAGCCAGGAGCAGGTCGACGAGCTGGTCGACATGGGCGTGCACCGCTACAACCACAACCTGGAGACCTGCCGCTCCTACTTCCCCAACGTGGTCACCACGCACTCCTGGGAGGAGCGCTGGGAGACGCTGCGGATGGTCCGCGAGTCCGGCATGGAGGTCTGCTGCGGCGGCATCCTGGGCCTGGGCGAGACGGTGGAGCAGCGCGCCGAGTTCGCCGCGCAGCTCGCCCAGCTGGACCCGCACGAGGTACCGCTGAACTTCCTCAACCCCCGCCCGGGCACCCCGCTGGGTGACCGGCCGGTGGTCGAAGGCAAGGACGCGCTGCGCGCCATCGCCGCGTTCCGGCTGGCCATGCCGCGCACCATCCTCCGGTACGCGGGCGGCCGCGAGATCACCCTCGGCGACCTGGGCACCCGGGACGGCCTGCTCGGCGGCATCAACGCGGTGATCGTCGGCAACTACCTGACCACCCTGGGCCGGCCGGCGACCGCCGATCTGCAGCTGCTCGACGATCTGAAGATGCCCGTCAAGGCGCTCTCCGCGACCCTGTGAGGTAGACCGTGACCGACGTGGTGCAGCCGGCGGTGACCTGGTGCGACCGCTGCGGCGAGGACGCCGCGGCCGGTCCGCACGCGGCGTGCGCGGCGGCCCGGGCGCTGGAGCCACCGCGCTACTGCGCGCGCTGCCGCCGCCGGATGAAGGTGCAGGTGCTGCCGGTCGGCTGGTCGGCGACCTGCGTCGAGCACGGCGAGATCCGGGGCTGAGGCGATGCTGCGGGGGCGGAGCGTGACCCTGCGACCGGTGACGGACGCGGACGTGCCCGCCCTCGCGGCGATCCGCGGCACCCCGGAGGTGCGGCGGTGGTGGCGCGGCGGCCCCGACCCGGCCGCGGCGGTCCGCGCCGAGCTTGCCGACGACGACCTGACCGCGTACGCCGTCGAGCACGACGGGCGGGTGGTCGGCCTGGTCCAGTACTACGCCGAGCCGGACCCGGACTACCGGCACGCCGCGCTGGACATCTACCTGGATCCGGCGGTGCACGGCACCGGGCTGGGCGGGGACGCCATCCGCGCGCTGACCCGGCACCTCGTCGAGGCGTACGGGCACCACCGGTTCACCATCGACCCGGCGGCGGCGAACACCGCCGCCATCCGCGCGTACGCCAAGGTGGGCTTCCGCCCGGTCGGCATCATGCGCCGGTACGAGCGGGGCGAGGACGGCAGGTGGCACGACGCCCTGCTGATGGAGCTGCTCGCCGACGAACTGGCCGACTGAGCCACATTCCGCCCAGCCGGGGCGTCACCGGGCATGTCCCGATCCGAGGGTCGGCCGTCCGGAACGTCGGCCATCAGCCACCCGCCCCACCCGGTTCCACCTGATCAGCGGGCCGACGAGCCCGCCGATCAAGGAGGAACCATGTCCCGATCCGCGCGCCTGCGGGAACCGCTGACCGCGCTCGGCCTGGCCGCCGGGCCGGTCGTCGCGCTCGGCTTCACCCGCTTCGCGTACGCGCTGCTGCTGCCGGCCATGCGTGACGACCTGCACTGGACGTACGCCCAGGCCGGCGGCCTGAACACGGCGAACGCCGCCGGGTACGTGATCGGCGCGGGCACGGCGGTGTTCTGGGCCCGCCGGTTCGGCGACCGCGCCGCCTTCGTCGGCACCCTGGCGGTGGGTGCGCTGGCCCTGCTGCTCACCGCGGCCACCGCCGACTATTCGATGCTGAACCTGCTGCGCTTCGTCGGCGGCCTGGCCACCGCGGTCGCGTTCGTGCTCGGCTCGGCCCTGGCCGCCCGGGTCACCACCGGCGGCGGGCAGCGCCGGGGCGCGCTGATGGTGGCGCTCTACATGGCCGGGGTGGGCGTCGGCGTGGCGCTGTCGGGGCTGCTGGTGCCGGCGGCGCTGGCGGTGGCCGGGGACGCCGGCTGGCGCTCCGGCTGGCTGCTGCTGGGCGCGGTCGCGGTGCTCGCGGTCGGTTTCGCCCTGCTCGCGGTGCGGCGGGTCGCGCCGGTGACCGGGGCCACCCGCGCCGGGCTGCCCCGCGCCGACCTGGCCCGCCTCGCCCCGACATTCGGCTGGTACGTGCTCTTCGGCGCCGGCTACGTCAGCTACCTGACCTTCGTGATCGCGCTGCTGCGCGACCGGGGTCTGGGCACCCCGGGGGTCGCCGTGTTCTTCGTGGTGCTGGGCCTCGCCTCGGCCGTCGCCACCCTCACCGTGTGGGGGCGGCTCGTCGGCCGGCTGGCCGGCGGCCGGGCCCCGGCCCTGGTCTCCCTGCTGGTGCTGCTCGGCGTGCTGCCGGTGCTGGTGCTGCCGGCAGGGCTGCCCGCGGCGCTGGTGTCGGCGGTGCTCTTCGGCAGCTCCTTTATGGCCGGTCCGACGGCGGCCACGGTGCTCGCCCGCCGGGCCCTGCCGGCGAGCGGCTGGACCGCCGGCATCGCCCTGCTGACGGTCGCCTTCTCGGTGGGCCAGGCGGTCGGCCCGCTGCTGTCCGGCCTGCTCGCCGACTCCGGCGGGGTGGAAATCGGGCTCTGGCTGTCGGTGGGGCTGCTCGCCGCCGCCGGGCTGGTCGCACTGCGCCAGCGCGACCCCGCCCCGGCCGCCGAGCCGGGCAGCGCCGAGCCGGGCCCGGCCATCGGGTCGGGCAGCGTGGAGCAAGCACCGGCCGTCCGCCGCTGACCGGGGCTGGTCAGACAGGGGCCGTCCCCGGCGCGACGTCGCCGGGGGCGGCCGGCCGGTCGCTGGCGGCCTGCCCGCCAGGAGCAGCCGGCCCGCCAGGAGCAGCCGGCCCGCCAGGAGCAGCCGGCCCGCCAGGAGCAGCCGGCCCGCCAGGAGCAGCCGGCCCG
>NZ_JBPQTL010000110.1:0-18491 GCF_051386295.1 Micromonospora sp. URMC 105
GGGTCGGGGTGGGCGGGGTCGGCTCCTGGGTCGGCTCGGGGATGGACACCTCGATGGTGACCGTTCTGCCCTTGGGCAGGTCGGTACCCGGATCCGGGTTCTGCCCGCTGACCTTGCCGGCCTCCGCAGCCGGCACCTCGTCGCCGTCGCGGACCTTCACCTCGTAACCGGCGCTCTTCAGCTCGGCCCGGGCCTGCTCCTCGGTGAGGCCGATGACCCGCGGCACCTGACCCACGTTGCCCTTCGAGACGGTGACCGTGATCGTCGCACCCTCGGCGACCTTCGAGCCGGACGGCGGCGTCACCTTGATCACGTCGTTCTTCTCGCGGGGGCTGTCCGCGGTCTCCTGCACGACGGTGAAGCCTTGGGCCTCCAAGGTCGCCTTGACGCTCTCGTAGGTGCCACCCACCAGACCGGCCGGGACGGTCTTGGTGCCCGGACCGCCGCAGATTCTGACGGTGACCTGGCGATTCTCCTCCAGGCTGCTGCCGGCCGGCGGGCTCTGCTCGGCGACCGTGCCCTTCTTGCAGGCGGTGCTCAAGACCTCCTCACCGAGCCCCGGCACCAGACCGGCGTTGCGGATCTCGGTGAAGGCGGTGGCCTGGTCCTTGCCCGCGAGGTTCGGCACCTGGACCTTCTCCGGGCCACCGTTCTGCATCAGCAGCGCCGCCACCAGGGCGATCACCGCCAGCACCCCGACCGCGGCGAACGCGGCGATCACCCAGGCCGAGCTCTTGCGGCGGCCCGGGTCGCCGACCCGCGCCGGGACCTGCTGCCGGGTCTGCGCGCCGACGACCTGCGTCGGGTACCCGGCACCGGCGGCGGCCGGGGCCAGGTGCGCCGTCTCGTCCTGCGGCATGACCGGAGTGGCCAGCACCGGGCGGCCGGCGGCGGCCCGGAGCAGGTCCGCCCGCATCTCGCCGGCGCTCTGGTAGCGGTTGAGCGGGTTCTTCGACAGCGCCTTGAGCACGATCGCGTCGACCGCCGGGTTGACGTCCGGGTTGATGTCGCTCGGCGTCGGCGGGGCCTCCCGTACGTGCTGGTAGGCCACGCTCACCGGGCTGTCCCCGACGAACGGCGGGTGCCCGCAGAGCAGCTCGAAGAGCACGCAACCGCCGGCGTAGACGTCGGAACGGGCGTCCACGGCCTCGCCGCGTGCCTGCTCCGGGGAGAGGTACTGCGCGGTGCCGATGACCGCGCTGGTCTGGGTCATGGTGGTGGCGCCGCTGGCCAGGGCCCGGGCGATACCGAAGTCCATCACCTTGACCTGGCCGGTCTGGGTGAGCATCACGTTGCCGGGCTTGATGTCCCGGTGGATGATGCCGTGCCGGTGGCTGAACTCCAGCGCGGCGCACATGTCGGCGCAGATCTCCAGCGCCCGGCGCGGCTGGAGGCGCCCCTCGACCCCGAGGACCTCCTTCAGCGTCCGGCCGTTGACGAACTCCATGACGATGAACGGGAGGGTCTCGCCGGTCGGCGCGGTCTCCTCGCCGGTGTCGTAGACGGCGACGATCGCCGGGTGGTTCAGCGAGGCCGCGTTCTGTGCCTCGCGGCGGAACCGCATCTGGAAGGTGGCGTCCCGGGCGAGGTCGGTACGGAGCATCTTGATCGCGACGTCCCGGCCCAGCCGAAGGTCACGACCACGGTGGACCTCCGCCATGCCGCCGTAGCCGAGCAGCTCGCCGACCTGGTACCTGCCACCGAGCAGGCGGGCCTGCGCTGTCATCGCGTTCGTCGTCCTTCGCTCGTCGTCGTCTCGCCGCGATCCGGTCGGAGCCGTTCCACCCGACGGTACGACGTATGGGCCAGATCGTCGCGTCCGTACGCGCTCACCGCGCCGGACGTCACGCTCCGTGGGCCGGATGCGCCGGGATCACCGGTCAGCGCGCCCTGCCGCGCCCTGTAGGAAATCACGCCGGAGCAGACCAGGACCAGTACGGCCAGCAGGATGGCCACGGTCACCGTGCCTGACCTGGAACGACGCGGCGGAACGGAAGCCGGGACCGGTTGCCGGGCGTACCCGACGGGGCGGTCGGACCGGGTGGGAGCCGACGGCGCGACCCCGCGCGGCGGCACCGGCTGCGCGACCGGCGGCCGGGGCTGCGGCATCGCCGGGGCCGGGGGGCGCTGCGCCACGGCGGGCGGCTGCGGCTGCCGCGCGGCGACCGGCGGGCGGGCCTGGCCGGTGGCCGGCGGGCGGTGCTGCTGGCCCGACGCGACCGGCCGGTGCTGCTGGCGGGCGGCGGGGACCTGGGCCCGGGCCACCGGGGCGGCCGGAGAGGCGGGCGCCGCCGAGACCGGGCCGGCGTGCCCCCCGGCCCGTGCCTGCTGGGACAGCGCGAGCTTCGCCTGGCGGGCCACCGAGGCCAGCGCGGCGGCGCTGGGCCAGCGGGCGGCCGGGTCCTTCGCCAAGGCCCGCTCCACGATCGCCTTCACCTGCGGCGGGATGTCACCGGGCAGCGGCCGGGGCGTCTCCCGGACGTGCTTCATGGCGATCTCGAGCGGGTTGTCCCCGTCGAACGGGCGCCGGCCGGCCAGGCACTGGTACGCGACCACGCCGAGGGCGTACACGTCGGAGGCCGGGGTGGCGACCGCGCCAGTGGCCTGCTCCGGGGAGATGTACGAGGCGGTGCCGAGCACCGATCCGGCGGCCGTGAGCTGGCCGACCAGGTCGGAGCGGGCGATGCCGAAGTCGGTCAGCACCAGCGTCCCGTTCGGCCGCACCAGCAGGTTGCCCGGCTTCACGTCCCGGTGCACGATGCCCTTCTCGTGGGCGGCGTGCAGCGCGTCGGCGGCCTGGGCGACCAGCGCCATCGTCCGGGCCGGGGTGAGTCGGCCGACCCGGCCGAGCGTGGCCGACAGCGCGTCACCCTCGACGTACTCCATGATCAGGAAGGCGATCTGCTGGTCGCTGCCGAAGTCGTAGACGTCGACCACGCCCGGGTGGTTGATGGTCGCCATGGTCCGCGCCTCGCCCCGGAACCGCTCGGCGAAACCGGGATCGTCCAGCAGCGCCGGGAGCAGGCTCTTCACCGCCACCGTACGGCCCAGCACCTGGTCGGTGCCGCGCCACACGTCGCCCATGCCGCCGCTGGCGATCCGCTCGTCGAGGCGGTAGCGGTTGCCGAGCTGCACGCCGGGGTGAAGCATGTCAGCGGCCCCCGGAGTCGGCGATCGCCGCCCGCATGATCTGGCCGGCGATCCGGGCCGCCTCGGCGCTGCCGCCGCTGCCCGCCTCCTCCAGCACCACGCAGACCGCGGAGATCGGGGTGCCATTCTTGTCGAGGGCGAAACCGATGAACCAGCCGTGGTCGGGCGTCTGCGGCCCGGACTGGGCGGTGCCGGTCTTGCCGCCGACCGTGTAGCCGCTGATCTGCGCCTTGGTACCGCTGCCGCTCTGCACGACGGCGACCATCATCTCCCGCAGGTCGGCGGCGACCGTGCCGTCGACCGGCTGGCGCAGCTCCCGGGGCTTCGCGGTGTAGTAGCTGGTGGTGCGGTCCGGCGCGAGCAGCTGCCGGACCAGGTACGGACGCATCTGGCTGCCGCCGTTGGCGACCGCGCCGGCGATCAGCGCGCCCTGCAACGGGGTCATCTTGACGTCGCGCTGCCCGATCGAGGACTGGGCCAGCGCGGCCGGGTCGGTGCCGCCGCCGGGGGCCTCCATCGCGCCGGTGCGGCTCGGCGCGACGCCGAGGCCGTCCTCGCCGAGCTGGCCGACGGTGAGGTCGTCCTGCTCGAAGCCGAACTGGCGGGCCTTCTCCTTGACGGTGTCCGCGCCGAGCTTCACGCCGAGCTGGGCGAAGCCGGTGTTGCACGACTCGCGGACCGCCTCGATCAGGCTGACCTGCGGCTCCGGGCAGATCGACGGAGCGGCGTTGCGGATCGGGGCACCCGAGGTGGGCGGGGTCCAGCTGGCCCCGGCCGGGATCTGGGTGCTCTTGCCGACCCCGTTCTCCAGCGCCGCGGCGGCGACCACGATCTTGAAGGTCGAGCCGGGGGGCAGCGTCTCGGCGAGCGCGCGGTTCTTCAGCGGGCCGTCCGGGTCCTGCTCCAGCCGGTTGTACGCGGCGGAGGCCTGGTTCGTGTCGTGGTCGGCCAGCGGATTCGGGTCGAAGCTGGGCATCGAGACGAGCGCCTGCACCGCCCCGGTACGCGGGTCGATGGCGATCGCCGCGCCCTTCTTCACCCCGTTGTTGTTGTTCCGCAGCTGCTCGTACGCGGTGTCCTGGGCGCGCTTGGAGAGGGTGAGCAGCACGTTGCCGCCACCGGTCTCGTCGCCGGTGAACATGTCCTTGATCCGGTTGGCGATCAGCGCGTCGCTGGTGCCGGCCAGGAACTCGTTCTCCACCCGCTCGATGCCGGTGTCCGCCAGGTTGACCGGCTTGTAGCCGAGCACGTGCGCGTACTTCGCCCCACCGGGGTAGGTACGCAGGTACTTCAGCTTGCCGCTGGTCTCCTTGCTGGTGGCGAAGGCGGTGCCGCCGGCCTCGATGTTGCCGCGCCGGCGCTCGTACTCGGCCACCTGGACCCGGCCGTTGTAGTCGCTGTTGCGGTACTCGTCGGCCTTGTAGGCCTGGATCCAGTTGAGGTTCGCGAAGAGCAGACCGAACAGGACCATGACAACGACGCCGACGCGGCGCAGGGGTGCGTTCACGGGCGGATCACCTCCGTGGGGGCACCGTGCAACTGCTCCGGCGCGCCGCCGCCGGGCCGGGCCGCCGCCCCGGAGCCCTGCTTCACCGGGCGGCGGGCCGCGTCGGAGATCCGCAGCAGCACCGCGATGAGCAGCCAGTTGGCCATCAGCGACGAGCCACCGGCGGAGAGGAACGGCGTGGTCTGGCCGGTCAGCGGGATGAGCTTGCTGATCCCGCCGACGATCACGAAGACCTGGAGCCCGAGCGTGAAGGCCAGGCCGCCGGCGACCAGCTTGCCGAACGAGTCCCGCACGGCGAGCCCGGCCCGCAGGCCCCGCTCGACGATCAGCAGGTAGGTCACCAGCAGCGCGGTGAGCCCGAACAGGCCGATCTCCTCACCGATGCCGGCGAAGATGAAGTCGTTGTGCACCTCGGGGATCTCCAGCGGCTCGCCGGCGCCCGGGCCGGTGCCGAAGAGGCCACCGCTGCCCAGGCCGAGCAGGCCCTGCACCAGCTGGTAGCCCCGGTCGTACGGCTCGGCGAACGGGTCCAGCCAGATCTCGGCCCGGGTGTAGAAGTTGAGGAACGGCCCGCCGACGGTGCCACCCAGCACGTACGCGAGGTAGGCGCCGCCGAAGAAGAGCACCAGACCGATCAGCAGCCAGCTGACCCGTTCGGTGGCGATGTAGAGCGTCACCACGAACATGCCGAAGTAGAGCAGCGAGGTGCCGAGGTCCTTCTCGAAGACCAGGACCAGAAGGCTGATCAGCCACACCACGACCACCGGGCCGAGGTCCCGGCCACGGGGGAAGTCGATGCCGAGGATCCGGCGGCTGGCCAGCGAGAGCACCTCGCGCTTGCGGACCAGGTAGTAGGCGAAGAAGACCAGCAGGGCCAGCTTGGCGAACTCACCGGGCTGGATGGAGAAGCCGCCGATCCGGACCCAGAGCTTGGCACCGTTGATCTCGGAGAACCGGCCGGGCAGCACGGCCGGGATCATCACCAGCACGATGCCGGCCAGGCCCAGGGTGTACGCGTACCGGGAGACCGAGCGGTGGTCACGCATCAGGGCGAGCAGCCCGGCGGCGAGCACCACCGAGGCGAGCGTCCAGGCGAGTTGGCGACCGCCGGTGCCGGCGAAGACGGCCAGCGTCTCCCGCTCCGCCGGGGCCGCCTCGCCCAGGTCGAGGCGGCGCAGGAAGCCGACCCCGATCCCGTTGAGCAGGGCGACCGCCGGCAGCAGGGCCGGGTCGGCGAACGGGGCCAGCCAGCGGATGACCAGGTGCATGCCGAGGAAGACCACGCCCAGCACCGCTGCCGGCATCCAGAAGTCCGCGGTGACGGTGTCGAGCATGTTCGCCTCGACGATCGCCGCGTACGCCGCCACCAGCACCATGGCCAGCAGCAGCAGGGAGAGCTCCGCGTTGCGCCGGGACCGGGCCAGGCGTACGCCGGGCTGCTCGCCCGTCGTGACGGGCGAGGCTGCCGGTGCTGCCGCTGCGGTCAAGGATCGTTCCTCGGGCTCTCAGCCGACATTCACTCGGTCGACCGGCAGCCCGCCGGGTCCACGACCGGCGGAACCGGGTCGGAGGCCGGGGCGTCGGGCGTGGTGGTCGGCGCGGGAGTGACGGTGCCGGCCGGACCGCCGCTGGCGGCCGGGGTGGGCGCGGCCGGGCTGCGGGTCGCCGTGACCGCGGCGGCGCTCGGCGTCGCGGTCGGGCTCGGCGGGCAGGCCGGCTTCAGGTTGGGGTTGGCCGGGTCCTCGCTGGTGAGCTCGGCCAGCCGGCGGATCGCGTCGGGCCTGCTCTTGGCCTGGATGCCCTGCTTGACCTGCTCCTGGGCGGCGAGGGTCAGGTCGTCCAGCTTGGCCTGGCTCTCCGAGTGCACGCTGGACAGGTTCAGCCCGGCGACCTGGCCGGGGACCCCGCGGAAGACCGCGAGCTGCCCCTGCTCGGTCGCGCCGACGTAGTACTGCCGCTGGGTGTAGCTCCAGCCGGCGAAGAGACCGCCGCCCAGGATCACCAGCAGCGCCGTCAGCATCGCCACGGTGCGCAGCGGCCGGCGGCCGGCCCGCTCGGGCTCGTCGTCGCGGTTGGCGGCCGGATCCTCCGGCACCGGGGGTCGCGGCGCGGAGAGCGCCGAGGCGCGGGCCGCCGGGGTGGAGACGTCGGCGGACGTGGCCATGCCCCGGTCCCGGGCGGCGGCGCCGCCGACGATCGGGCTCGCCTCGACGATGTCCTGGTCGGTGGCGTCCGCGATGATCACGGTGATGTTGTCCGGGCCGCCGCCGCGGAGCGCGAGCTGCACCAGCCGCTCGACGCACTGCTGCGGGTCGGTGTACTCCCGCATGGTGTCGGCGATGGTGTCCGCGCTGACCACGCCGGAGAGCCCGTCGCTGCAGATCAGGTAGCGGTCACCGGGCAGCACCTGGCGGACGCTGTACTCCGGGTCGATGTCGCGGCCGTCGAGGGCCCGGGTGAGCAGCGAGCGCTGGGGGTGGCTGCTCGCCTCCTCCGCGCTGATCCGGCCCTCGTCCACGAGCATCTGGACGTAGGTGTCGTCCTTGGTGATCTGCGCGAACTCGCCGTTGCGCAGAAGGTAGGCCCGCGAGTCACCGATGTGGACCATGCCGAGCTTGCTGCCGGAGAAGAGGGTCGCGGTGAGCGTGGTGCCCATCCCCTCCAGCTGCGGATTGGCGTCCACGGTGTCGCGGAGCTGCTGGTTGGCGGTGCCCACGGCCGAGCGCAGCGCGTCGACGAGAGCGTCCCCTGGGACGTCCTCGTCGAGCGGCGCCATGGCACCGATGACGATGTTGCTGGCGACGTCACCGGCGGCCATGCCGCCCATGCCGTCGGCGACGGCGAGAAGCCGCGGCCCGGCGTAGACGGAATCCTGATTTCCGTCTCGGATCAGACCGCGGTCGCTGTGGGCCGCATAGCGCAGGGTCAGAGTCATGGCCGTAATTCGAGAGAAGTGCGGCCGATCCGGATCGGCACGCCGAGGGGGACGGGGGTTGGTCCGGTGACCTTAGCGCGATCCAGGTAGGTGCCGTTAGTCGAGCCCAGGTCCTCCACGAACCACTGCCCTTCGCGCGGCACCAGCCGGGCGTGCCGCGCGGAGGCGTAGTCGTCGGTGATGACGAGGGTGGAGTCCTCGGCCCGCCCGATGGTGATCTGCGCTTCGCCGAGGGTGATCCGGGTACCGGCGAGCTGGCCGGCGGTGACCACCAGCTGGTGCGCGGCCCTGCCCCGCTTCACCTTCGCCGGTTTCGCCGCCTGCCCGGTGGAGGCGCCCACCGCGCGTGGCGCGGCCACCAGCCGGCCCGACCGGGCTCCTGCGAAGAGGTCACGGCGGATCACGCCGACCACCGTGAACACGAAGATCCACAGCAGGATGAGGAACCCGAACCGGGCGACGGTGATGACGAGCTCCGGCAAGGCGCGTCAGCCGTCCACGCGGAAGGTCAGGGTGGTCGTACCCAGCTGGATCATGTCGCCCGGGTTGAGGGCGACCGCGGAGACGCGCTGGCCGTTGACCATCGTGCCGTTGGTCGACCCGAGATCGGTCAGCACGACCTGGCCGCCGTCGAAATCCAGCCGGGCGTGTCGCCGGGAGATGCCGACGTCGGGCAGACGCAGGTTGGCCTGGTCACCGCGACCGATCACCGTCGACCCCATCTGGAGCGGGTAGGTGCGGCCGTCGCCGGAGACCAGCCGGACGTTGCGCGCCCCGCCGCCGCCGTGTCCCGGCGGCGGGCCGTAGCCGCCGCCCTGGTCGTACGCCGGGTACGCCGGCGGGCCGGCGTCGTAGCCGCCGGGCGCGGAGACCGGGGCGACCTCGCCACCGGTGTAGACCTCGGCCGTGACCCGGAACATGCCGGTGTCCAGCCCCTCGCCGCGTTCGATCTCGACGATCACGTCGCCGTAGACCGTCCACGCCTGCTCGCCGATGAACTCCGCCTGCGACTGGGCCAGTTCCTGGGCCAGCGCGGCGGCGTACGGCGCCAGCCGACTGTGGTCGTACGGCGAGAGATCGATCACGTAGCGGTTGGGCACCAACGTGCGCCCACCAGCCAGGATGGCCTTGTGCGCCTCGGCCTCCCGCTGCATGGCGTTGAGGATCTCCACGGGGTGGACCACCCCTTTGAAGACCTTGGCGAAGGCCCCTTCGACCAGGCCTTCCAGACGCTTCTCGAAGCGTTGCAGCACGCTCACCGGCTCCTCCTCGGGTCCCGAGGACATGATGGTATCCGGCCGGGGCGCATGCAGCTCGCGCGCCGCTCGGCGGCCTCGTGGCGGGCCGTTCGGAAGGGGCGCTCCGGGCGTGCTAATGTTTCGTCCGCCGAGAACGGTGACCGCTCCACGGAGCGTAGCCGGTCGAGGCGATGACGCAGGACACGTCGGATGTCCCGGGCCCGCTGGCGACAGCGGGATCGGCACCGGCTACAGTGTTCGAGGTCAAGCCACGGGGAAGTGGCGGAATGGCAGACGCGCACGGTTCAGGTCCGTGTGTCCGAAAGGACGTGGGGGTTCAACTCCCCCCTTCCCCACCAGATGTTCGAGGGCTCCGCAGGTCTGCGGGGCCCTCGACTCGTATCGGGGGCGTGCCGTACGTCACGCTATGCTCCGATGGTTTCTGAGCCTCCTACTGATCAGGAGTGGCGTGTGAGTGTCGCGTTGGTGACCGGATCGGGCGGTCTGATCGGGTCCGAGGCGGTCCGGCACTTCGCCGGCCTCGGCCTCGACGTGGTCGGCATCGACAACGACATGCGGCAGGAGTTCTTCGGCGCCGAGGCGTCGACCGCGTGGAACGTCCGGCGGCTCGCCGACGAGCTGGGGTCGGCGTACTCGCACCACAGCATCGACATCCGCGACCGGGACACGCTGGCGAAGCTCTTCGCCCGCTACGGCCGCGACGTCGCCGTGGTGATCCACACCGCCGCGCAGCCCTCGCACGACTGGGCGGTCCGCGACCCGTTCACCGACTTCGACGTCAACGCCGGCGGCACCCTCAACATCCTGCAGAACGTGCGGGAGCACTGCATCGAGGCGCCGGTGATCCACTGCTCGACCAACAAGGTCTACGGCGACCGGCCGAACAGCCTTCCGCTGGTGGAGCAGGAGACCCGCTGGGAGATCGAGCCGGGGCACCCGTACGAGCAGGGCATCCGCGAGGACATGTCGATCGACGCCTGCCTGCACTCGGTCTTCGGCGCCTCCAAGGTCGCCGCCGACGTGATGGTGCAGGAGTACGGCCGCTACTTCGGCATGAAGACCGCCTGCTTCCGGGGCGGCACGCTGACCGGCCCGGCGCACTCCGCGACCGAGCTGCACGGCTTCCTCGGGTACGTGATGCGGGCGAACATGGAGCGCCGCACGTACAAGATCTTCGGCTACCAGGGCAAGCAGGTCCGGGACGCGATCCACAGCTCGGACGTGGTCTCCGCGTTCGAGGCGTTCTTCCGCAACCCGCGCTCGGCCGCGGTCTACAACCTCGGCGGCGGCCGACACTCGAACACCTCCAACCGGGAGGCGTTCGCGCTGGCCGAGCAGATCACCGGCGTGGAGATGGTCACCGAGTACGTCGAGGCGAACCGGATCGGCGACCACAAGTGGTGGATCGGCTCGAACGAGGCCTTCCAGGCCGACTACCCGGACTGGAAGCAGGTCTACGACGTACCGATGATCATGCGCGAGATCTACGAGGCCAACGTCGACAAGTGGGTGCCGCAGGCATGAGCGGACAGACCAAGCGCAACGTCCTCGGCGTCCTCGTCGACGCGACCGACTACGCCTCGGCGACCGAGCAGGTGGTGGCCGCGGCGCGTGATCGCCGGCCGCTGGCACTGACCGCGCTGGCCGTGCACGGGGTGATGACCGGCGTGCTCGACCGGGCGCACAACGCCCGGCTGAACTCCTTCGACGTGGTCACCCCGGACGGCCAGCCGGTGCGCTGGGCGCTCAACCTGCTGCACGGCGCGAACCTGTCGGACCGGGTCTACGGGCCGACGCTGACGCTGCACGTGCTGCACCGCTTCGCCGAGGAGGGGCTGCCGGTCTACCTGTACGGCTCCACCGAGGAGACCCTCGGCAAGCTGATTCCGGCGCTGGAGCGGATGTTCCCCGCGCTGAAGATCGCCGGGGTGGAACCGTCGAAGTTCCGCCAGGTCCAGCCGGGTGAGGACGTCGAGATCGCCGACCGGATCCGGGCCAGTGGGGCCCGGCTGGTCCTGGTCGGCCTCGGCTGCCCGCGCCAGGAGGTCTTCACGTACGCCATGCGGCCGCTGCTGGACATGCCGCTGATGGCGGTCGGCGCGGCCTTCGACTACCACGCCGGTCTGCTCAAGCAGCCGCCCGCGTGGATGCAGCGGGCCGGGCTGGAGTGGTTCTGGCGGCTCGGCCTGGAGCCGAAGCGGCTCTGGCGCCGGTACGTCATCCTCAACCCGGCGTACCTGACCCGCCTCGCCGGCCAGAAGACCGGCCTGTGGAAGGCGCGGCCACCGGCACCGGCCACCGAGCGTCCCGCCACCTTCGCGGTCTGACCCCGCACGGCCCGCCGTCCGACGGCGGTCGCGCCACAGCGGGACCGGCACGACACGGCGCGGGGCCCCTTCCGGTGGGAAGGAGCCCCGCGGTGGGCGTGCGTCAGAGGGTCAGGGTCCAGGTGTTGAGGTAGCCGGTGTCGCCGGAGTAGACGTCCCGCACCTGGAGTCGCCAGGTGCCGTTCGCCGCCTCGGACGAGAGGTTCGCGGTGTAGGTCGCGTTGACGTTGTCGGCGCCGTCGAAGTAGCTGCTGTTCTTCAACCGGTACGCGGAGCCGTCCGGGGCGACCAGGTCGATGACCAGGTCACCGCGGTAGGTGTGCACGATGTTCACCGCGACGGTCGATGCCGACGAGGCGTTGCGGGCACACCCGGAGATCGCGATCGAGCTGGACACCGTGGCGCCGGTGTCCGGGATCGCGACGTCCGTGCCGTTACTGCCGGAGCAGCCGCCGCCACCCGAGCCGGTCACCGTCAGCGAGTACGTCGCCGTACGGGTGCCCGACGCGGCGGTCCCCGTGACGGTAATGGTGTACGTGCCGGGCGGAGTGCTCGCCGAGGTGGCGATGGTGAGCGTCGACGAGCCGCCCGAGGTGACCGTGGACGGGTTGAAGGACGCGGTCGCACCGGCCGGCAGGCCGCTGGCGGAGAGGCTGACCGACTGCGCGGAGCCGTTGGTGGTGGCGGTGGCCACGGTGGCGGTCACCGAACCGCCGGGCGCGGTGGAGCCGGAGGTCGGCGACACCGAGACCGAGAAGTCGTTGGTGGGCGGCGGGGTGGTGCCGTTGGCCACGTGGAGCAGCCGGTTCGGGGTGCCGGTGCCCACGTTGGTCACCACGTTCGGAGTGGCCTCGTTGACCAGGCTGTCCCGTACCTGCTGCGGGCTCCAGGCCGGGTTTGCCGAGAGGACGAGCGCCGCAGCGCCGGCGACGTGCGGAGACGCCATCGACGTGCCGCTGATGGTGTTCGTCGCGGTGTTGCCGGTGTACCAGGCGGAGGTGATGTTGACGCCCGGAGCCAGGATGTCGACGCAGGTGCCGAAGTTGGAGAAGCTCGCGGCGGCGTCGTTGTTCTGGGTGGCGCCGACGGTGATCGCCGAGCCGACCCGGGCCGGGGAGTAGTTGCAGGCGTTCTGCCGGTTGCCGAAGATGTCGCCGTTGCCGGCGGCGACGGCGTAGGTGATGCCGGAGTTGATGGAGTTGGTGACCGCCGTGTCGATCGAGCTGTTGGCGGAGCCACCGAGGCTCATGTTCGCCACCGCCGGCTTCACCGCGTTCGCGGTCACCCAGTCGATGCCCGCCACGACCTGGGCGTTGGTGCCGCTGCCCTGGCAGTTCAACACCCGGACGCCGACGATCTGGGCGCCCTTGGCCACGCCGTACGAGGAGCCGCCGACGGTGCCCGCGACGTGCGTGCCGTGCCCGTTGCAGTCGTCGGCGGAGCCGCCGTCCACCGCGTCGAAGCCGGAGACCGCCCGGCCGCCGAAGTCGTTGTGCCCGAACAGCACCCCGGTGTCGATGACGTAGGCGCGCACGTTGGAGGCCGTGTTCGGGTAGGTGTACGAACTGTTCAGCGGCAGGTTGCGCTGGTCGATCCGGTCCAGGCCCCAGGAGGGCGGGTTGGTCTGGGTGCCGGAGATGGTGACCGTGTGGTTCTGTTCGACGTACGCCACGGCGGGGTCGGCGGCGATCCGGGCCGCCGCCGTCGCGCTGACCTTGACCTCGAAGCCGCGCAGCGCGGCGGTGTAGGTGCGGGCGACCTGGCCGCCGTGCCTTCCGACCAGCCGCCGGGCGTTGTCACCCACCTGGCTGCGGCCGACGGCGCTGTCCTTGAGGACCACGATGTAGCTGTCCGGCACGGCGGTCGCCCCGCCCGCTTCCCGGATCACCCCGACGGGCTCGGCGGCCATGGCGGGTGCGGCGGTCGCCACCATCGCGAGCGTGGCCACCCCCACGAGTGCGGATCGGTGTGAAAGACCCATCTCCCTACCTCCCTCGGACCGGCAGCCGACCGTCCACCCGCCAACAAGGTTGATCGATGGTTGCCGATCCAATTGAGGGTAGATCGACAGGACGCCGGAGTTAAACATGTCGAAGCGTCCATAACTCCAGCGAGATGCCCCTACGGGTGAGGTAGGGGACGAACCGGGGGCCGGCCCCGGATCCGTCGGCCGCCGAACTGAACGAGGCTGACCACATGGATGGCCATCTCATCGTTCTGCTGCCGATCGCCGCAGCCTGGCTGGTCGCCGGCGTGGTGGCGGACCGACTGCCCCGGCTGGACCGCGCCCGCGCACTCCGCCGGCGTACCGGATGGTTGCTGGCCCTGACCCTGACCGGCCTCGGCCTGACGGCGGCGGTGCTGGCGGTCGGCCTGACCAGTGCCGGTGCGACGCCCGTCGACCGGGCCGCCGCCGGTCTCGGCCTGGCCGCCGTCCCGGCGCTCGCCGTCGCGGTCTGCACGGTACGACGGCTGCGCCGGCTCCGGGCCGGCGCAGGCGCGTTCGCCACCGCGCCGGAGACGCCGGCGCCGCACGGCCTGCGGGCCGCCGGGGCGCATCCGTTGATCGGGCTGCCGGTGCAGGTCACCGCCCTGGCCACGATGCCGCCCGTGCTCTCGGCCGCGGGGCTGGACCTGGCCGCCGATCCCCGCCTGGCCGGACCGGCCGTCACCCTCGGCGGCCTCGCGATGATCGGGATGGGGGTACGCCTGGCGCTGCGGCACAGCCGGCTCGCCGAGCGGGCGTTACCGGAGCCGACGGCACCCTCAGCGCGTGCGGCTCGGCCCCTGCACGTATAGCAGCTCCAGGATCGCCCGGGTCGCCTCGAACCAGCGATCCAGCCAGCCGGGCGGCGGCACGCTCCCCTTCGGAGGCAGCTCCATCAGCAGGCCGCGCAGCAACGGGTGGTCGACCAGCGACTCGGTCTGCTCCAGCGGCCACCCGGCGGGCGGGAACGAGGGCTCGGTCAGCGGGTTCGGGTCGAGCGAGGGCAGCGTCAGCGGCGGCCCGGCCTGTTCCGGCGCGGCCGACCCGGCGTCCCGCCCGCCAACCTCAGTGTCGGTGGACACGACCTCGGTGAGCACGGTGTCCCGGCGCGCGCCGCGGTACTTGCCGCCGAAGCGCTCGGCCTTGCCCGGCCCATTGGTGAGGTTGTCTGAACCGATCGTCGTCATCCGTCTCGCCTGCCTCGCTCGGTTTCCGATCCGTGCGGCGGGTTGTCGACCAGCGCCGTGTCGACGGGTTCAACGAGACGGAACGCAAGTGGCGACGGGCCGACCGGGCAGATCCCGGCCGACCCGTCTCAACGCCACGCTGCGTCGATCAGTGCTGGACGAGCCCGCCGCTCCGCGCGCCGGCGACGAAGGCGTGCCAGTCACCTGGAGCGAAGACCAGGGCCGGCCCTGTCTTGTCCTTCGAATCCCGAACGCCGACCGCCCCGGTCACGTACGCCACCTCGACGCAGTTGTCACAGTTCGGACCGCTCTTCGAGCTCTTGAACCATGTCGCGTACGTCAGGTCCACGGGGAATTCCTTGGTCGCCATTTCCACAGCGGCTCCTCTGCCAGTTTTGCGATGTGAGCTATGGATTCCTCCGGGCGAATGGCCGCTGCTCGAATGTGATCGAAGATGAAGCTGTACTTCTGCAGTTCGTCGCTCTTCTCCAGGAAGAGCCCACCCGTGGCGTTCTCCGCGTACACGACATCGGGATCACTCGGTTCGGGGAAGCTGAGAATGGTGAAGGTGCCGTCCATGCCGGCGTGCGCTCCCACCTCGAAGGGCAGGACCTGGAGCGTCACGTTCGGCAATTCCGCCACTTCCACCAACCGCTGGAGCTGGCCACGCATCACCGCGTCGCCGCCCACCGGCCGGCTCAGCACCGCCTCATCGAGCACCACCCACAAATCGACCGGATCGTCCTGGGTCAACAACGACTGACGGCCCAGACGGACACGCACCCGCTGCTGCACCTGGTCGACGGTGAAGTCCGGGCGGGCCGCCCGGATCATCGCGCCGGCGTACTCCTCGGTCTCCAGCAGGCCCGGGACCACCTGCTGTTCGTACGCGCGGATCGAGCTCGCCGCCGCCTCCAGGCCGACGTAGGCCCCGACCAGCACCGTGCTGTACGGATGCCACCAGCCCTTCTGCCGGGCCTCCCGGGCGATCTGCACGAGCTCGTCGCTCTCAACGCCCACCACGCCGTAGATCCGCAGCATGTCGCGGACGTCGCGCGGGGTGGCCGAGGTGTGGCCCGTCTCGATCCGGGAGATCTTCGAGGCGGAGCATTCGAGCTGCTCGGCCACCGTCTCGATGGTGATCCCCGCCGCCTCGCGCTGGCGGCGCAGTTCGGCGCCCAGCCGGCGACGCCGGATGGTGGGGCTGCGCCGCTCGCTCACCGCGTGACTCCGCGGCTCGCCGGGCGGTGCTGCCCGTTCCTCGCGCTCACCCGGTTACCTCCCGGTGGCTCGCGCCTGCGTCGACAACCCGCCGAGGCGCGACCGACGAACGGCGGGCGATCGTTCGCGGCAGGGGTGGTCCCGGTCGTCGACCGGCCGCGTCGGGCGAAACCGGCGTCCAGTGTGCCGCTCCGGGGTCGGCGTCATCAAGCGCCTCGTTCACGTGTCGCGCTCGCGTATCGGCAAAAGTCGACGTGCAACTTGCATGTCGCACGTCGCTGATGCACTCTGTCCGTATGGCTCGGGTTACTCACCGTCTCCCCACGCTCACCCGGTTCCGCAACCAAGCCGGCGGCGTGACGACGGCCGGGCACCCCGTTCCAGCTGCGACAACGAGACCTGCCCCGGGGTGATGACCCCGCCGCTGCACGCCCGACGGCTGCGGCGGCGGGAGCGGTACCCGGGAGCAGCACGGTGATGGTCGGGTGGCGGTCCGCCACCAGCGGGTACGGCCCGACCACCGCCACCGATCCACCGGTCGACGAGACACGACCCCGCGACCGGGCCAGAAAAGCAGCTTCCCCCGATCACCTCCGGTCGGCACACCGCCGGCCATTCCTTCCCCAGGAGCCCATGTGCTTCCCCGCTCCGGTGACGTACTGCACGTGACTCGCGCGGCGAGTGTCCAGTTCATCCGGCCCATCACGTTCCGGGTCATCCGGGTACTCGACTGGCCCACCTACGACGGTTGGCTCTGGCTCGACGGTTACGAGTTGAACGCGGCGGGGGACGCGGTCAACCGACGGTCGATCTTCGTACAGGAGGCCGGTCTCCGGCAGCTCCAGGCGGCACCCGTGCCGCGCCAGCACACCGTACGGACCCGACGGACCATCAACCGCGCCCCGGTGGCGGTCGGCTGACCTCCGCCATTACCCGGTCGGGGGGCGTGCCGTCGCCATAGACTCGGTACGCCCACCCCGGCAAAGTCACCACCCCGCGCGTCCCGGACCCTGAACCTGGGATGGCCATGGTCGATATGCCCGCCGCGCGGCGGCACCACAGGTCCCGTATCGGTTACGCCTTCGGGCTGCTGGCGCTGGTCGGCGCCGTCACCACCATCGTGGTGGTGGTGCGCTATCCGGCCGAGTCGGCGACCCGGCTGGCCGAACCGGTCCCCGCTCCCGAGATCACCGTCGGCGAGCAGGGCTCACCACCTCCCGACGACGGCGACCACGGCTACCCGGACGAGTCCGACTACCCGATGGACCTCGCCGCGCCCGGCGACCACCCGTACGACGCCGCACCGGAGAGCGGGGCGGACGCCTCGCCGGGTCCGCGAGACCGCACCGGGTCCCAGCCGGGGGCCGGCGGCGGCGAGGCGGCCCTGGCCGGCACGGCCGACGCCCGGCAGGCCCTCAGCCAGTCGCTCTTCTACTCCGGCCTGCTCGGACTGACCATCTCACTGGCCGGGCTGGGCCTGGTCGGCACGAGACGCCGGATGTGGTGAACCCGCTCATTCGGTGGGCGTGACCCCGGGGCTCGGCTCGTCCGGCTCGGTCGGTGTCGGCGACGGGGCGGCAGCCACCACCAGTGTCACCTCGTCGTCCGCGTCCACCAGCTCACCCGCCTCCGGGTCGGTCTCGATCACCGTGCCGGGCGGCTGCTCCGCGGACTCCCGGGTCCGCACCCGGTACGACAGGTCTAGCCGGTCCAGGATCCGCTCGGCCGACGCCCGCGGCAGCCCCACCAGGGGCGGCACCGGAATCCGGGCCGGCGCGGTGGTGGCCGGGGTGCTGGGCGCCCCGGTGGTCGGGGCGGCGCTCGTCGGCGCGGCCGTGGTTACCGGCACGCTCGTGGGTGACGGCGGCAGAGTCGGCTCCCGGTCCCGCTCCTCGGCCGCCCGCAGCACCAGCCAAATCCCCGTGCCGAGGGCAGCGAGCAGCAGCAGCGCCAGGATGCCCAGCAGGATCGGCATCCACCAGCGGCGTCCGCGCTGCTCCTCGCCGTACCACTCGGTCGGCTCCCGGTAGTCGACCGGACGCGGCGGCGGCACCCCGGCCCGCCCCGACCAGACGGCCGGCGCGGCCGGCGCGGTCTGCTCCGGCACGGCGTTCGGCGGCAGCGGCCGGGTCCTGTCGATCGGCTCGTGCCGGGCGGTCGCGTCCGGGGGCTCGTGGCGGGCCGTGGCGTCCAAGGGCTCGTGGCGGGCCGTGGCGTCCAAGGGTTCGTGCCGGACGGTCGCGTCGAGCGATGGCTGCGGTCCGGGGTGGCCCGGCTGGGCGGCGTCTTCCTGGGCGCGGGGCAGCGCGCGGGTCCGGTCGTCGGCGGCGGGCAGCGGGCGGGTCGCGTCGTCGGCGGGCTCCTGGCGGTCGCTCATCGCACGTCCTCTCCCACCGGGAAGGCGTCGTGGCCCTCGACGGTCCACGGTAACGGTCGGGGTCACCAGCCGCCGGGAACGGCGTGGTGACCTGGCCCGTGTCCCAGCAGCGCGGGCGCGGGCGCCTAGTCCTCCGCCGCTCCGCAGGAGATGGCGACCTCGTCGTTCCAGTGGCGGGTCGCGTCGGGCTCGGGGGCCTGGGACTGCACCTTGCCGACCCGGCCGGTGCGGTAGCGCGGGTAGAAACCGCGTTCGACGATGGTGGCGGCGGCGTCGGCGCAGTCGTAGTCGTCCAGGTCGGGCACCTCGGCCTCCGGCGCGGGCCCGGCGACGTACACCTTGACGGTGGTGCCCTGGCTCACCCGGGTGCCCGGGGCGGGATCGAGGCGCTCCACCTTCTCCCCGGAGCCCGTGCCGAAGATGAGCCGCCAGCCCAGCTTCCGGTCCCGCAGGTCGCTGCGGACCCCCTCGAAGCCGTCGCCGACCACGTCGGGCACCGTCACGTACCCGCTGGGGGCGCTGCTCGACGCCGCGGGGGCGG
>NZ_JBPQTL010000111.1:0-17744 GCF_051386295.1 Micromonospora sp. URMC 105
CCCTACCTCCACCCCTTCCCCACCTTCGACCCGTGAGCGGCCGACGCGTTCCGTTCGGCAACTCCCCCGACCGACTGCAGACCGGTCCGCGGCTCGAGTCACGAGGTTGGAAGAGACGAAGGGACACACTGTCGTCCTGGTCCCGGTCAATTCCGGGACTCTTCATCGGGTCACATACTGACCCAAGGTGACGCGCGGGGCGGGGCGTGGGCTGCGGGCCGGCTGACTTTCCGCCCCGGCCGCCTACGGCGCCGCGCGGAGCGCCTTGATCTAGTACAGCTCAATTCGGCAACAGATCACAGGCAGCTCCGAGCCGACCGCGGCCAGCACGACACAGCCTGCCGCCCGACAACTTCCGCGCGCAGCGACGACGCAACCGTGGCGCCGCATCGGGGTCCGCTCGGTACACGGTGCCTGACCGATCCGCCAGCCCGATACGGTGCCTTCCGGTGCCCGACGCGTCTTCAGCCTGCACGCTCTACGCCGCTTCGGCCACCGACTCCAACCTCTCCCCCGGCCCTTGCCCTTACTGGGACCAGGGCTTACCAGTGCCCTTGTACTGCGACACGGGGATGGGAGACACGCCGTCGCGCATCTTGGCGGGGTAGAGGATGCCGTACACGTGGTCGATCTCGTGCTGGACCAAGCGGGCCACTCCCCCGGTGAAGGCGGTGATCCGGGTGGTGCCGTCGACGTCCTGGTGCTCGACCTCGATGCCGTGGGGCCTGGGCACCATCCCTCGGACGTCGAAGAAGCTCAGGCATCCCTCGTACTGCTCGTCGGTGTCGCCGGTTTCTGCGATCACCCTGGCGTTGAGCAACGTGATGATCTGACCGTCGGGGGTCCGGACGAGACTGGCATTACGGCTGATGCCAATCTGCGGCGCAGCGATACCCATCCCCTTCGCGAACTCGTGCACCTGCGCGGCCTGCTCCATCATCGTGGACAACTGCGCGATGACCCGCCGGGCATCCTCCGACTCGGCAGGCAGGTCGAAACGGCGGGCCTCGGTGGTGAGGATCGGATCGCCCTCCTGCACGATCCCGACCCGCTGCATCCGGTCGCTCGGGGTGAGCGTGTCCACCTGGTCCTCCTTCTCGGTCACTGCCTTGAAACGCCACGCGATACGGAACCGCGTGTGCAGGGGCGGCTCGGCCGTTGCCCAGGTGAACGTGACGGTCTCCCCGTCGCTCTCCCTCGTGATCGGCGTACGGAAGGCGGACGGCTCCGCGGTCATCGACGTTTCCGTACCCCACACGACGGGATCGAGGGCTGCCGGAAGGGTGAGAGACAGGCTCAGCCGTCGAGTGGGCAGCCGGATCGCGCGCTGCCACCACGGGCCCCACTTGTGCGCCGAGACGGTGTAGACGTACTCGATCCATCGTTCTTCGCCCGGATACAGCGGGAAGCGGCCGTCCTGGTTCTCGAACTGCAGCCAGACCTCTTTGAAGGCGTCCCGATCGTGCATGATCGTCCAGGCCATCGACTCGCCAGCGCACCGCGCGGTCAGATTGATCTCGGCCCAGGTCAGCGGATCGTTTCGGTACAGGTGGTTCGACCGCTCGGGATCGCCGGGGTGACGATCAACAGCGATGCGTACCAGGTACCGGGTGACCGGCTCGCTGCCGATGTTGCGTAGCAACCGCCGCACTCGGGTGCGATACACGCCGTCAGCCAGGGTGAGTTCGGCGTGCTCGTGCTCCACGACCAAGTCGGTGCCCGGCGCAGTCTGGGGATCGGGTACAACTGCCTCGGGTCGGCGCTGGGAGGGCGCCGGGTGGACCTGCGTTGCCGCGTGCAGCTCACGCCAGCGTCGGATGAGCGCCTGCCCCGCCTTCAATCCTCGGTCGGCGCTCTCCGCGAAGTCCCGGCTCGGGACGATGGTGCCGCTCTCGACCTTGCTGACGTACGACGGAGTGTAGCCGACCAGTCCCGCGAGAGCCTTCTGCGAATAGCCGGTGACCTCGCGCCAGTGGCGCAGTTCCGCGACGAACGCGGCGTGCTCCTCTGACAGTTGCTCCCGGTCCTGATTCACCGGCGGTCCTCCCGTGGCCCTGTGAATGGAATGAACGGCGGTTGATCGCTGGTCACCCTGTCGGCAACCGGTCGTCACCAGGTGTCATGGGATCGTGACCGATGAGCACCACGAGGCGATGCGCGACTCCGCTCGTCTGAACCGACAATGCGCCAAGCCCGCGAGACATTCGAGTGCATCGTGGCCTAGGCGCCGTTCCGAAGGTCGAGCCTGCACGCCGATCATCTTGCGCTGCGGCCTGGTCAGGGGACCTCCGCGACCAGCCCTACCGCGAGTCTCCTACGCATCATGATCGCTTCCCCACAAGACATGCACGGACGCAACTTAGCTTCGAAGGTACCGCGACGACGCGCCTTCCTCGCTGACCCGCACAGAATGAAGGAGGAGCCTTGAGTATCACCGCAGACAGGCCGGTCACGACGCTCGCCGCAGACCCTCGCACCCTGGTCTCGGCAGAGGTGTTCGACAAGATGGCCAGCTACTTCGCTGCCAGGCAGGAGGTGACCCAGACCTACGCCGACCGTGCGGTCGGGCAGTTCCTCGTCTTCCTGAAGGCGTACGCCGACCGCGCGGACAAGCCCGACTTCGGGATGCTCCTGCCGACCGGCGAGTCCTACCGGGTCGTGCCGACCCGGCCGGTCGACGCTGTCTGGCACGCCGCCCTCCAGATAAGTGAGCCCTACACGACCGCCTGCAACCAGATCGCGGGCCACTACGTGCACCACCGGCCGATCCTGACCGAAGCCATGCAGGACGGCACCGCCATCACCTACACACTCGCGGCACTGCACGACACCGGCTACCGCCTCGACATGGAATTCTGGGGCGGCGAGGCCGAATCCTGCTGTCCGCCGAACCCGCCTCAACCCGGCAAGTAGCAGAAAGAGAACCGATGCGTAGTGACTGGACCGCTCTGCCGGAGAGTGTCACGACAGGGATCGCCGAACGGGTCGGCGGAGCCTTCGACGTAACGCCGGCTTCGAGTGGCAACCATGCAGAGATCGCCTCGACGGTCACCGGGCCAGCCGGGCAGGTCTTCGTCAAGGCGGCCTCTGGAGAGCTGAGCGTTTGGTCACTGCGCTACGAGTTGGCGGCAACCGGGGCCATCGACCGGTACCCGCCCGCAGTCCTGTGGCACTTCGAGTCCGATGGCTGGCTGGTGGTGGGGACCGAGCATCTCGCCGGTCCCCACCCCGACCTGTCACCCGGCAGTGCGGATCTCGATCTGCTCGCCGTCACACTCAAGGGACTCCAGGAGACTCCCGCGCCCGGCGAGGCATGGTTCACCCCGCCAGCTCGCCTCGGGTTCGCACACCCTGCGATGGACGGCGAGACACTCATCCACTCCGACCTCAATCCCGCCAACTTGATCGTGACTCCACACGGCCTACGGATCGTCGATTGGGCATGGGCAACGAAGGCCGCTCCGTGGGTCGAACTCGCATTGCTCGTCCAGTGGCTGATCGGCAGCGGCCACAGCGCCGCACAGGCAGAACAGTGGCTGACGCAGTTTCCCGCATGGACCGCGACCGACCGCACGGTGTTGGACGACTTCGCGTCAAAGAACGCATCGAAGTGGTCGGCCAAGTCCCGGCAGAGCACCGAAGGCTGGGTACACGACCTGGCGACGTGGACCGGCGAGTGGGCGGCATACCGAACCGCCAGCCGTCAGTCAGGCCCGTGAGGGATGGCGGGATGCTCCCTCGTCACGCGGGGGCCCCGCACCGGTAGCTCCAAGTCCTCCACTAGCCGGTCAGCCCGGTCCGACCGGTGACCCGAGGCCGCCACCGGGACGACCCAACGGCCATCGGACAGCAGAGCCGAACGCCCTGCTCCCGATCTGCTCCCGACTTAAGGGGCAACAGCGCGGAAGCCCGTTACCGGCTGAACCGGTGACGGGCTTCCTACCTGCGTACATCCATGGTGGGCGATACTGGGATCGAACCAGTGACCTCTTCGGTGTGAACGAAGCGCTCTCCCGCTGAGCTAATCGCCCTCAGCGCCGATGACTCTACCTGATCGTGTGACCGGACCGGAAATCCGGGGTCCGCGCGCCGCACCCGGCCCGCCCGCGCGCCGCACCCGGCCCGTCCGGGCGCCGGGAGCCACCGAGTCAGTGCGTGGCGAGGTAGTGCATCAGCCGGGCCACCAGGTCGATGCCGAGGCTGTACTTGAGCGACAGCCAGACCACCGTGGCGACGAAGACCAGCCCCACGGAGCCGAGCAGCAGGCGTACCGGCAGGGAGCGGGAGGTGGCCCAGCGGGTCCAGGCGTGCACGTGCCGGCGGGTGAAGGCGAGCAGCCGGCGGGCCCAGTGGAACTCGACGGCCCAGATGGCGAGGCCGCCGAGGACGATCAGCCAGCCGGGGCCGGGCAGCGGGATGAGGGCGAGACCGAGGGTGACGACGAGCGCCCCGGCGATCGCGACGAAGATCTTGAGGGTGACCCGTCCGGTGGGGTTGGCGCGGATCAGGTCGAGGGTGGTGCGGACCCGGTGCCGGAAGCCGGTCGGGGGCCGGTCGGCCAGGGCCGTACCGGAGCGCCCGGAACCGGCCCGCACGGTCCGTGAGGCAGGTTCGGCACGTCCGCCGGAGCGGCCCTCGGAGGCCGACCGACCGGTCCTGTCGTGCTGATCCTTCGGCACCGCGTTCCCCCGCCTTTCGGCTGCTCGGACCCCTACTTTCGGTGACTCGGTCGCGGTCGCCGCATCCATTGAGGATCGGTTCGTGACCATTTCCACCCCCAGTGTCGTCCCGGCCCGTCACTTGCGCAGACCACTGGACGTTACCGGAGTAAGTCGACGACTGAGCCACCCGACGCCGGGCGGGATCACACACTGGGCAGACCGGAAATCGTACAAGAATTTTCACATTCTGGCGGCGCTTCCGAGGCACTTCCCACCACTGGGTGAAGTCAGCGTATGGCGGAGCGTAGCCAGGAGTAGCACCTGAGTATGGGAAAAGCGGGACACGCGCGTTCCGCAGCGGTGCCGGGGGGAGAACGTCCATGAGTGTCATCCGACCGACGACCGTAGAGGTCGAGACGTCGCTAAGGCTCGTCGCACCTGACGCCACCGCCTTGCCGGTGCGTGCCAGTCTGCGTTACGACCCTGCTGACCCGTATGCGGTCCATGTCCTGTTCCACGCCGAATCCGCCGGTGGCGAGGCCGTCAGTTGGTCCTTCGCCCGCGAACTGCTGGTGACCGGTCTCGACGAACCGGCCGGCATCGGCGACGTCCGGGTCTGGCCCTGGGCCACCCCACGCGGCGACTTCGTCGCGCTGGCGCTGTCGTCACCCGACGGCAACGCACTCTTCGAGGTGCCGCGCAGCGTCCTGGTGCGCTTCCTGCGGCGGACCTACGTCGTCGTCCCGCGCGGCCGCGAGGCCGAGCACCTCGACGTCGACACGGCGGTGAACCGGCTGCTCGCCGGCCGCTGACCCACCCGAAGAGGAGCCGCGCGGATCTGCCGAGTCCGCGCGGCTCCCGCTCACCTGCGATCCGGGTACGCCTCAGCCGTGCGTCGTGAGGCCGCCGTCGACCGGGATCACCGCGCCGGTCAGGTACGCCCCGGCGCGCGACGACAGGTAGATCGCCGTGCCCGCCATGTCCTCCGGGCGGCCGATCCGCCCCAGCGGTACCTGCTGCTCGATCGCCGAACGGGACGCCGGGTCATCGAGGGCGAAGGCCATCATCTTGCTCTCGAACGGGCCCGGGGCGATCGCGTTGACCGTGATCTGCTCACCGGCGAGCTGGTGGGCGAGGCTGCGGGTGAGCATGTGCACGGCGGCCTTCGTGGCCGAGTACGCGTAAACCTCCATGGACGGCACCCGGATGCCGTCCACCGAGCCGATGTTGATCACGCGGACCGGGTCGTCGGGGCCGGCCGAGGCGCGCAGCGCCGGCAGCAGCGCGGTGGTGAGCCGGAAGACCGCCTTGACGTTCACCGCCCAGAGCTTGTCGAACGCGCTCTCCGGGTACGCCTCCAGCGGCGCGCCCCAGGTCGCGCCCGCGTTGTTGACCAGCACGTCGAGCCGGTCCGAGGTGCGCTCCTGCACGGCCGCGGCCAGCGCCTCGGCGCCCGCGTCGTGGCCCAGGTCGGCGGGGACGGCCTCGCAGCGCCCCTCCGCGGAGAGCTCCTCGGCCACCGCCTCGCAGACGTCGGCCTTGCGGGACGAGACGATCACCCGGGCACCCGCCTGCACGAAGCCCCGGGCGATCATCAGCCCGATTCCCCGCGTGCCGCCGGTGACCAGGACCGTCTTGCCGGCGACCGAGAACAGATCAGTCATGCCCGTCCTTCGCGAGTCCGGTGGACCTACCGCTCGGTAACCTAGCCGCGACCGCCGACCGGGGACAACCCCCGCGGACGCGGCACCGCAGTCCCGTCGCCGGGATGCGACCGCCCCCACCTCCGGTTACCGTCGCAGGTGATGGTCCCTTCCGGTCAGCTCTCCCCGGCAACCCGTTCCGACCCGTCCACCGCCGAGATCGACCTGCTCGACCTCGGTCACCTCGCCACCGAGCCCGGCTGGCGCCGCCCGACCCTGCTCGACGCGGATCTGCTGATCCTGGTCACCGGCGGGCACGGCACCGCCGAGCTGGACTTCCGTGCGCTGGCCTGCCGGCCGGGCACGCTGCTGCGGGTCAGCCCCGGCCAGGTGCTGCGCTGCACCCCGCAGCTCGACGCCACGGTGGTGCGCTGGCGCGAGGAGGCACTGCGCGGTCTCGACGTCGACCCGGACGCGGTGCCGACGTACCACCAGCTGGCCGGCGAGGACGAGGACGCGGTCATCAACGAGGTCAGCCAGTTGGCGGTGGACAGTCGCCGGCACCGCGGCGACCCGGCCGCGCGGAGCCTGCTGCGCCACGAGCTGGCGGTGCTGCTGCTGCGCCTGGCGCTGCTCCCCACCGACCGGCCGACCGGCGCCGACGCGCCGCAGCGCGCCGAACTGGCCACCTTCCACCGGCTCTGCCGGGAGATCGAGCGCGGCTACCAGCACACCCGCCGGGTGGAGGACTACGCCGCCCGGTTGGGCTGCTCGGTGCGTACCCTGACCCGGGCCTGCCTGGCGGTGACCGGGCGCAGCGCCAAGCAGGTCGTCGACGAGCGGGTCGCGCTCCAGGCCAGCCGGCTGCTGGCGGCCACCGACGAGCCGGTGGCCCGGATCGGTCGCCGGCTGGGCTTCCCCGAGCCGACCAACTTCGGTCGCTTCTTCACCCGCGAGGTCGGGGTGAGCCCGGGGGCGTTCCGCGCCGCGCGGGGACAGCCGCCGCGTCGGATCATCCGGCCGCGTCGGCCCGTCGACCCGACCGGCTGACCGGGCCGGGCATGATGGCGGGGTGCAGATCTCCGCGCGCGGCGACTACGCGGTACGGGCGGCGCTGAGCCTGGCCACCGCGTACCCCTCGCTGCTGTCCACCCAGGCGATCGCCACCGAGCAGGACATGCCGCGCAAGTTCCTGGAGGCGGTCCTGGCCGATCTGCGCCGGGCCGGGATCGTGCGCGCCCAGCGCGGCGCGGAGGGCGGCTACACGCTGGCCCGGCCGCCCCGCGAGGTCACCGTCGGCGCGATCCTGCGCGCCGTGGAGGGCCCGCTGGCCGGGGTACGCGGGCTGCGCCCCGAGGAGACCCGGTACGAGGGTGCGGCGGAGAACCTGCCCCGGCTCTGGGTGGCCGTCCGGGCCGCCGTGCGGCAGGTGCTCGACGAGGTCAGCCTGGCCGAAGTGGTCAGTGGCCGGCTGCCCGCGCACGTCCGGAAGCTGACCGCCCTGCCCGACGCCTGGGAGCCCCGTTGATGCCCACCCCCGTCCTGCGCACCGACCGGCTGCTGCTGGAGTCGTACCGCCCGGCGGACGCCGACGACTTCGTCTCCCTGCTCAGCGACCCGGAGGTGGGCCGGTTCATGGGCGACGGCCCGATGGTCCCCGCCGACGCCGCCGCCCTGTTCGGCCGGGTCTTCACCACGGTCTACGCCGAGGACCTGTTCGACGTCTGGGCGGTGCGCCGCGACGGCCGGTACGTCGGGCACGCCGAGGTCAAGCGCACCGACCAGGTCGACGGCCACGAGCTGGTGTACGCCCTGACGAAGCCGGCCTGGGGCGTCGGCCTCGGCACCGAGCTGGCCTCGGCCCTGGTCCGGTACGGCTTCGACGCCCTCGACCTGCCCCGGGTGTACGCCACCGTTGCCGAGGCCAACACCGCCTCGCTGGCGCTGCTGGGCAAGCTCGGCTTCGTCCACGAGCGCAACGTCACCGAGGACGACGGCAGCGTCACCCGGGTCCTCGCCGTCGACCGCGCGCCGGCGCCCGGCTGAAGCCAGCCCGCCTGATCCGGCCCGCCTGATCCGGCACCGGCGCGCGCCCCCGCGTCACACCGTGCGGATCACCTCCTCGGCGGACAGCCGGGGCAGCCGATCGTGCCAGGCGTCGGGCCCGGGACGGCCGATGTTGACCAGCAGCAGCACCTCGTGCCGGCCGTCGGGGAAGAACTCGCCCCGCACCCCGGCGGCGTCGAAGCCGGCCATCGGTCCGGCGGCCAGCCCGGCGGCGCGCACCCCGAGCAGGAAGTAACCGGCCTGGAGGGTGGCGTTGAACCGGGCCTGGGCGAGCCGCTCCGCCCGGTCGGCCAGCCAGCGCCCCGCCTCCGGCCGGTGCGGGAAGAGCTCCGGCAGCCTCCGGTGGAAGTCCACGTCGGCGGCGAGCACCGCGACCAGCGGGGCGGCGGCCGTCTTGGCCCGGTTGCCGGCGGAGACGTGCGGCAGCAGCCGGGCGCGCGCCGCCGCGGAGCGCACCAGCAGCACCCGCAGCGGCTGGCCGTTGAGCGCGGTCGGCCCGTACCGGATGAGGTCGTGGACGGCGGCGATCTGGGCGTCGGTGACCGGCTCGGCGGTGAAGGTGTTCGCCGTGCGGGCCGCCCGGAAGAGCAGGTCCTGGGCGGCCCGGTCCAGCGCGAGCAGGTCCGGCCCGGCCGGGGCGGCCACCTCGGCCACCCCGGTCACGCCGGGACCGCCGGGACCGCCGTGGCGGTGCTGGTGTAGCCGCCCCGGTGGTACACCAGCGGCTCACCGTCCTCGCCCGCGCCCAGGGCCAGCGGTTCGGCGATGACGACCGCGTGGTCCCCGGCCGGGACCCGGAGCACCACCCGGCAGAGCAGCCGGGCCAGCACCCCGTCGAGCAGCGGCAGCCCGAACGGCCCGGGCGACCATCGCGGGTACGCGGCGAACCGGTCGATGCCGCTGGTGGCGAAGACCCGCGCAGCCTCCCGCTGCTCGGCGGCGAGCAGGTGCACCGCGACGTGTTCGGCGCGCTCCAGCACCGGCCAGCTCGACGAGGCGACGCCGAGGCAGAACGAGACCAGCGGCGGGTCGAGCGAGACCGAGGTGAACGAGGTGGCGGTGAAGCCGGCCCGCAGCGGCGCGCCGACCCCGCCGAGGCAGGCCGGGTCGGTGCCCCGGGCGACGGCGGTGACCACGGTGACCGTGGACGCCTGCCGGCGCAGCAGGCCCCGGAACAGGTCCCGGTCCACCGGCAGCAGGTCGGCGCTCACGCGGCCGCCTCAGCTCGCGACTGCGGGGCTCGCAACCCCGGCTCACTCCTCGCGCTCACGCCGCCGCCAGCTCGCGGGCGGCGTACGAGCTGTCCGGGCGGGGCAGCCCGTAGTGCTCGCGCAGCGTACGACCGGTGTACTCGTGCCGGAACAGGCCACGGGCGCGCAGCAGCGGCACCACGTGGTCGACGAAGTCGGCCAGCCCGCTGGGCAGCAGCGGCGGCATCACGTTGAAGCCGTCGGCGGCGCCCTGGGTGAACCACAGCTCGACCTGGTCGGCGATCTGCTCCGGGGTGCCGGCCACCACCCGGTGCCCGCGACCGCCGCCGAGCCGGCCGATCAGCTGCCGCAGGGTGAGCCGTTCCCGGCGGGCCAGCTCGACGACGAGCTGGTAGCGGCTCTGGTGGGCCTGGACGCTGGTCACGTCGGGCAACTCGGGCAGCGGGCCGTCCAGCGGGTGGCCGCTGAGGTCGATCCCGGTCATCCCGGAGAGCTGCGCCACGGCGTGCTCGGGGACGATCAGCGCTTCCAGCTCGACGGCGAGGGCCTGCGCCTCGGCCTCCGTACCTCCGATCACCGGGGCGATGCCCGGCAGCACCTTGACCAGGTCGGGGTCGCGGCCGGCGGCGGCGGTGGCCTGCTTGAGGGCGGCGTAGAAGGCCTGCCCGTCGGCGAGGGTCTGCTGGGCGGTGAAGACCGCCTCGGCGTACCGGGCGGCGAAGGCGATGCCGTCCGCCGACGAGCCGGCCTGCACCAGCAGCGGCCGGCCCTGCGGCGGCCGGGGGGTGTTCAGCGGGCCGCGGACCCGGAAGTGCGCACCGGCGTGGCCGACCTCGTGCACCCGGTCGGTGTCGGCGAAGACCCCGGCCGCGGCGTCCAGGACCAGGGCGTCGTCCTCCCAGCTGTCCCAGAGCTTGGTCGCCACGTCGACGAACTCGGCGGCCCGCCGGTACCGGTCGGCGTGCGCGGGGTGCTCGTCGAGGTTGAAGTTCCACGCCTCCCGCGCCTGGGCGGAGGTGACGATGTTCCAGCCGGCCCGGCCGCCGCTGAGGTGGTCCAGCGAGGCGAACTTGCGGGCGATGTTGAACGGCTCGTTGTAGGTGGTGGAGACGGTGGCGATCAGGCCGATGTGCTCGGTGGCGGTGGCCAGCGCGGCGAGCAGGGTGAGCGGTTCGAAGACGGCCTGGATGTTGTGCCGCACGGCCGGTCCGACGGCCAGCCCGTCGGCGAGGAAGACCGAGTCGAGGGTGCCGCGCTCGGCGATGCGGGCCAGCTCGACGAAGTGCCGGACGTCGCCGACCCGGCTCGGGTCGGTGCGCGGGTGCCGCCAGGCCGCCTCGTGGTGGCCGACGCCCATCAGGAATGCGTTCAGGTGCAGGGTGCGGGACATGGCGTTTCCTCTCAGGCGGTGACGTCGACGCGCCAGGTGGAGAAGCGGCGTTCGACGGTGACGAGGAGCTGGTTGACGACGAGGCCGATGGCGGAGATCGTGATGATCCCGGCGTACATGTCGGGAATGGCGAAGTTGTACTGGGCGTAGTTGACGAGGTAGCCGAGCCCGGCCTTCGCGCCGACCATCTCGGCGGCGACCAGCACGAGGATCGAGTACGCCCCGGCGAGCCGGACGCCGGTGAAGACCGTCGGCACCGCCGCCGGCAGGATCACCTTCTGGAACAGCCGCAGGTGGTCCAGGCCCATCGAGCGGGCGGAGCGCACCAGCAGCGGGTCGACGCCCTTCACCCCGGCGATGGTGTTCAGCAGGATCGGCCAGGAGCAGGCGTAGAGCACCAGTGCGATCTTGGAGGTCTCCCCCAGGCCGAGGATCAGCACGAAGACCGGCAGCAGGGCCAGCGCGGCGGTGTTGCGGAACACCTCCAGCAGCGGACTGAGCAGGTCGGCCAGGGGCCGGTACCAGCCGATCAGCAGCCCGAGCGGGATGGCGATGAGCACGGCCAGGCCCAGCCCGGTCAGCGAGCGGGTCAGGCTGGCCTGCACGTGGTCGGCGAGCTGCCCGCTGGTCAGCAGCGCCCACCAGGCCACCAGCACCTCCGACAGCGGCGGCAGGAAGACCCGGTCGACCAGGCCGGCGCGGGGCGCGGTCTCCCAGACGGCGGCGAGCGCGAGCAGCGCGGCGCTGCGGTGCAGCACCCGCCCGCCGAGGCCGAGCAGCCGGCCGGGCAGCGCGGGCGCGGCGGCGGCCGGGGCCGCCGGGGGCGCGGCGGCGGGGACCGCCGGCCGGGTGGGTCGTTCGGCGATGTCAACCAACGCGGGCCTCCTCGGTCCGGGCCGCCGTCGGCGCCGCGCGCTGCGCGTCGGCGCCGGCCACGGCGGGGGTACGACCACCGTCGGCTCCGGTGCCGGCGGGGCGGCCGGCCCTCGGGGCGCGGGCGGCGGGGCGTTCGGCGGACTGGGCGGCGCGCACCTCGTCGCGCAGGAGCGTCCAGATCTCGTGCCGGTGGTGCCGGAAGGCGTCGGACGAGCGGACGTCCTCGGTGGCGCCCCGGTCGCCGAGGCCGATGTCGATGACCTGCTTGATCCGCCCCGGGCGGGAGGTCATCACGGCGACCCGCTGGCCGAGGTAGACCGCCTCGTCGATGCCGTGGGTGATGAACACGATCGTCTTGCCGGTGCGCTGCCAGATCCGCACCAGCTCGTCCTGCAGCGAGTCGCGGGTCTGCGCGTCCAGGGCGGCGAACGGCTCGTCCATCAGCAGCACGTCCGGGTCGTACGCGAGGCTGCGGGCGATCGCCACCCGCTGCTTCATGCCGCCGGAGAGCTCGTGTGGGTAGCGCTCGGCGAACCCGCCGAGCCCGACCAGTTCGAGGTGCTGTGCGACCAGCTCGGCCCGCTCGGCGCGGGGCACCCCCTTGGCCTCCAGTCCGAACGCGACGTTGCCGGCGGCGGTGCGCCAGGGCAGCAGCGCGTACTGCTGGAAGACGATGCCCCGGTCGAGGCCGGGCCCGGTGACCGGGCGGCCGTCGACCAGCACCTGCCCGGTGGTGGGCTTCGACAGCCCGCCGAGCAGGTCGAGCAGGGTCGACTTGCCGCAGCCGCTGGGGCCGACGACGACCAGGAACTCGCCGGGGCGTACCCCGAGGGTGAGCTGGTCCAGGGCGGTGACCGCGCCGGCGGACGCGCGCCGCCCGGCGCGGACGCCGAAGGTCTTGGTGACCCGGTCGAAGAGGACCTTGTCGTCGCTCACGCGGCACCGCCACCAGAGGCGAACGAGTTGTACTCGTTGGTGTAGAGGTCGCCCGGCTTCGGCTTCTCGCCCTTGAGTTCGCCGGTGTCGGCGAGCCAGTCGATCCAGGTGGTGAACTCGCGGTCGGTGATGACGCCGCCCTTGCCGGCGACGCCGCTGCTCTTCCAGTAGCGCACCAGCGCCGGGTCCTCGTTGCGGCCGCGCTTGGCGATGATCGCCTCCAGCCGGGCCACCACGGTCTCCCGGGGCTGGGTGCGGGCCCACTCGATGGCCCTGCCCACTCCGCTGACGAACGTCTTCACGGTGTCCGGGTTGCGCTTGAGGAAGTCGTCGCGGAAGACGTAGGACCCGCCGCTGAACGCGCCGAGCAGTTCGTGGTCGGTGAAGACGGTGCGGACGCCGCCGTTGGCGACCGCCTTGTCGCGGATCACGCCGCCGAGCACCGCGACGTCGATCTGCTGCTGCCGCAACGACTGCTCGGAGTTCACCGGCGGGATGGCGACCAGCTCGACCCGGGCGATCTCGGCCGGGCTGAGCCCGTTGCGGGCCAGCCAGATCTTCAGTACCGCCTCGGCGTGCGCGCCGAGGGTGTTCATGCCGACCTTCTTGCCGATCAGGTCGCGGGCGGTCCGGATCGGACTGTCGTCGAGGACGTAGTAGCCCTGGAAGGTCTGCGCGTCGGAGCCGTAGTAGCTGATTACGGCGGTGATCGGCGCGCCGGCGGCGGCGAGCTTGACGATGGCGCCGTTGAACGCGCCGCCGAAGTCGCTCTGCCCGGTGGCGGTGGCCTGGATGTCCTGCGGACCGCCGGTGACGTTGCCGATCCAGTTCAACTTGACGTCGCCGAGGTAGCCGAGGTCGGCGGCGAGTTCCGGGAGGGTGACCTGGCCGACGGAGCCCTGGTAGCGCAGCTCCTTGGTCTGGCCGGACGCATCGGCGTCCGCGGTGCAGGCGGTGGCGCTGGTCAGGGCGAGCAGGGCCGCGACGGCGGCGAGGGTACGACGGAACGAGGACATGGGTGTCTCCTGATCTGAGCACGAGGAGGACCGCGCCCGGTGGCGCGGGGGTACGCCGGCGCGCGGCGCCGGGCCGTCGTGGGCCGGGCCGTGCGGTGTGGCGGTGAATGGTTGGTGCGGACGGCGGTGGGCGTCAGCTCAACAGAGCGCGCTCGCGTGCCGGACCAGGTCGACGTGCACGCGAGCGGTGAGGAGAAGCTCGTCCCGCTGCGACATGAGCCCATGCTGCCGGGGCGTCAGGAGCCCGGTCAACGGCCTTCCAGAACATGAGATGCGCGTCGCTGTCTTTGTTGCATCCCTTGCCGAGCTGGGTTTACCGCGCCGCAACACCTATCGGCTGAGTAGGGATTGGGTGACCGTCCTGAGCGGATCTTCAGCAGGTTTCGCGAATCGTCGATCCGGGCATGTTCGGTGACGTCAGAGCAGGGCAGTACAGGGCAGGGTGAGGGGAGCCGACAATGGGTCTGATGTTCCGCAAGCGCAAGAAGTACGGGCCGATCATCCTGAACTTCACCGAGAACGGCATGTCCTCGTGGACCGTCAAGATCGGTCGCTGGTCCTGGAACTCCAAGGCCAAGGCGCACCGGGTCGACCTGCCGGGGCCGCTGTCCTGGAAGCAGGACAAGACCCGGGCATGACCTCCCGAGGTCGAGCGGGGTGCCGGTGGTTCACCGGCACCCCGCTCCGCGTCCGGGTCAGCCGGCCGGCCGATCACCCTCGCTCGCGCTGATCAGCACGTCGCCGCCGAGCCGGCCGTGCTCCGGGTCGCGGGTGACCGCGCCGGAGTGCAGCAGGGTCATCAGCGCGGGCACCGTGTCGGCGGCCCGGTAGACGGTCGCGGTGAGGGTGTGCCGGCGCAGCTCGGTGACCGTACGCGGGCCGGAGCGGGCCAGCTCGGCCAGCAGCTCGCGGCGCAGCGGCCCCGGCTCCGGGTGCAGGGCGATGTCGAGCAGCCCGCCCGCCGGGTCCTCGGGGTCGCGGTAGCGCACCCCGGCGAACTCGTCGACCTCCCAGAGCGCGTCCTTGAACGCCTCCAGGCTCTTGTCCAGCCGGGTGCCGAAGGCGACCCGACGGGCCGGCGACCCGTCGGCGGGTACCAGCTCGACCTCGGTGACCAGCGGAAAACCCGCGCCGGTCAGCGCAGGCCGCAGCGGGGCCGACCCGGGCGCGGTGAGCAGCAGCTCGGCCGGACGACCGGTCGTCGCGGCGGCCAGCAGCGCCGGCTCGGCCGTCGCGTCGGCGAGGGTCAGCAGCGGTGCGCCGGCCGCGCCGGCCGCCTTGAGCACCACCGGCAGCCGGGACGCGTCGCCCGGCACCACGTGCACGGCCACGTCGGCCGGCAGCACCGCCTCGATCGGGCCGAGCCGGGCCGGCAGGTCGGGCCCGCCGCCGAGCACCAGGACGGTCAGCCGCCGGCCCCGGAGCCGGTCGGCGAACTCGGCCACCACCCGCAGGACGGCCTCGGCGGCGCCGGGATCCGGGAACGCCAGGGCGAGGGTGGCCCACCGGGAACGGTGCAGCGCTCCCGGCAGCCAGTGGTCGAGCTGCCGGACGAGCAGCTCACGCAGGACGGTGTCGGTGGACATCCTGCCGTTGTACCGTACGGCGGTCTCAGACCGGCACGGAGACGCCGACCCCGCCCCGGGTCTGGCCGCCGTAGCGCCGCCGCTCCCGGTCGAGATCCAGCCGGCCGATCCGCTTGCGCGCCGCGAGCGCCTCGTCGTCGAGCAGGTCCGCCGGGACGATCCAGACGATCTCGAACTCCAGGCCGTCCGGGTCCTGCCCGTAGAGGCTCTTGGTGGTGCCGTGGTCGGAGGTGCCGACCAGCGCACCGGCTGCGGCCAACCGCTCGGCGGTGGCGGCCAGCTCGTCGAGGGTGTCCAGCTCCCAGGCCAGGTGGTAGAGGCCCACGGTGGCGCGCCCGGCCTGCGACCGGCCGGCCGCCGCGCCGATCTCGAACAGGCCGAGGTCGTGGTCGTTGGTGGAGTCGGCCGCCTGGAGGAAGGCGGCGCCACGGAACCCGTCCGGGGTCATCGCCACCGGCCGGAAGCCCAGCACGTCGCGGTAGAAGGCGACGCTGCGCTCGAGGTTGCTGACGTAGAGGACGGCGTGGTTGAGGCGATGGATTCCCATGCATCCCACGCTAGCGCCGATTAGTTGAGCCTTCAACAATTGCCGCTATGATGGCCGTCATGACCCGGTGGCTGGACCCCGACGAGCAGCGCACCTGGCGGGCCTTCCTGGCCGCCTCCCGCGTGCTGATGGACACCCTCGACCGCGAGCTGCAACGCGATGCGGGGATGCCGCACGCCTACTACGAGATCCTGGTCCGGCTCTCCGAGGCCCCGGGACGGAAGCTGCGGATGAGCGAACTGGCCGACGTGACCGGCTCCTCGCGCAGCCGGCTCTCGCACGCCGCCGCCCGGCTGGAGGCGGCCGGGTGGGTCCGGCGCGAGGACTGCCCGACCGATCGGCGCGGCCAGCTGGCCGTCCTCACCGACGACGGCTTCGCGGTGCTCGCCGCCGCCGCGCCCGGCCACGTCGAGGGGGTACGCCGCCACCTCTTCGACGCGCTCAGCCCGGCCCAGGTCGACCAGCTGCGCCGGATCAGCGAGACGCTGGTCGCCCACCTGGAAAGTTGACGACTCCGATCACCGTCGGGGGTTGTACAACCCGTGGCCGGACGAGCACGATGGGGCGTGTCCTCCGGCTTCGCTGAACTGACCCTCCAGGCGCACCACCTGGTGTCCGCCGGCGACCTGGCCGGCGCGCAGCGACTGCTCGCCGACGCGCTGACCGACGCCGACCCCCGGCCCGACCACGCCACCCCCGAGCTGGCCGACGCCGCCGGGCTCCAGGCGCGGGTGCTGGTCGCGCTCGGCGAGCCGCACTCCGCGCGCGGCTGGGCGGCCTTCGCGTACGCCGCCGCCACCCGGCTGCACGGGCGCTCGGACGAGCGGACCATCTCGGCCGGGGCGACGCTGGCCGCGGTGCTGCACCGGGTCGGCAGCGACGCCCGCGCCGCGCGGCTCTACTCCGAGGTGATCCTGGAGCTGACCGCCCGGGACGGGCCGGAGTCGCTGCGGGTGCTGGCCGCGCACGCCGACCTGGCCACCGTGGAGTACGCCCGGGGCCAGTGCGCGCAGGCCCGGGAACGCCTCCAGGACGCCTGGGAGCTGCACCGCGAGGTCTACGGCGACGGCCACGCCAGCGGCATCAAGATGCTGGCCCGGCTCGGGGCGATGCAGCGCGACTGCGGCCGGTTCACCGAGGCGCACGACAACCTGGCGCTCGCCCGCGAACTGGCCCGCCAGCACCTGACCGCCGACGACCCGCTCGCCCGGCAGGTCGCCGCGCTGGCCCGGGCGGCCGCCGACCCGGACCACGTCTGCGACGACGAGCCGCCGCCCGAGCGGGACACGCCGGTGGTGCCGTCCGCCCGCACCGCCCCGGCCGACGAGGGGCCACCGGAGCCGCCCGCCTGGCCGGTGGGGCCGGCCGCGACCGACCGGACGTACCCGCCGACGGTGCCCGGCCAGCGGCTGCCCACCGAGGACGCCGAGACCCCGTACGCCGACCACCCGGACGCCGACTGGTGGCCGCCGGAACCGGCCGTCGAGCCGGAGCGCCCCGCCCACGAGCCGGTCCCCCCGTCCGTGGCCGGGCTGGCCGGCGGGTACGCCGAGGAGGCGCCCGGGGTGCACCGGGTCGGCCGGCACGAACCCGACCGCTCCCGGCTGCTGCCGGTGGTGGTGCCCCGGCACCACGCCCCGCCGCCGCGGCGCAACCGGGCCACCCCGGCGGTGGTGGCCGGGCTGACCGTGGTGGTGCTGGGCACCGTCGCGGTGGTCGCCGGGGTGTCCCAGGTCGACGGGGCCGACGACCCGCCGGTGCTCCGCAGCTCCTCGGTGAGCCGCTGGGCGGCCTGCTCACGCATGGCGTCC
>NZ_JBPQTL010000112.1:0-17606 GCF_051386295.1 Micromonospora sp. URMC 105
GTGTACGACCCGGAGCGCAGCGCCGCCGACATCGCCCGCTCGGCGCTCACGCCGCCGCCTCCCCGCCGCGCAGCCGGGCGGTGATCTCCTCCGCCGGCATCGGCGGGCCGAACCAGCGCCCCTGGCCGGTGTCGCACCGCAGCGACCGCAGCCGTTCGGCCTGCGCCCCGGTCTCCACCGCCTCGGCGGTGACCGACAGCTCCAGCGCGTGCGCCAGCCGGACCAGGGCATCCACGATGCGCTCGTCCCGGTGGTCGGCCGGGGCGTCCGGGTCGTCGGCCCGGATCCCCTCGACGAAGGGTCCGGCCAGCTTCAGGCAGTGGATCGGCAGCCGCCGCAGGTACGCCAGGTTGGAGTACCCGGTGCCGAAGTCGTCGATGGCCAGCCGGACGCCCAGCCCGGCGAGCCGGCGCAGCGACCGCAGCGGCTCCCCGGCGGTGCCCATCACCGCGCTCTCGGTCAGCTCCAGCTGCAACAGCTCCGCCGGCAGGCCCGTCCGGCTCAACACGCTCGCCACGGTGTCGACGATGGCCGGGTCGTCGGCCTGCCGGGCGGCCAGGTTGACGCTGACCACCAGCCGCTGCGCCGGGAACTCGCGGTGCCAGGCCCGGGCGTCCCGGCAGGCCTGCCCCAGCACCCACTCGCCGAGACGCACGATCAGGCCGGTCTCCTCGGCCAGCCCGATGAACCGGTCCGGCCCGACCAGCCCCAGCTCCGGGTGCCGCCAGCGGACCAGCGCCTCCACCGCCAGCATCGCCCCGTCCAGCAGCGACACGATGGGCTGGTAGTGGATCACGAACTCGTCCCGGTCCAGGGCGGCCGGCAGCCCGGCGGCGAGCGCCGAGCGGGCGATGTCGGCGGCGCTGCGCTCCGGGTCGTACACCGCCCAGCGGCCCCGGCCCTCCGCCTTCGCCCAGTACAGAGTGGTGTCGGCGGCCTTCATCAGCTCGGAGGCGCTGGTCTCCGCCGCCGGGCACTCCACCACGCCGACGCTGGCCGAGACGGCCAGCTGCTGGTCGCCCACCAGCACCGGGGCGGAGACGGCCGCCAGGGCCAGCTCGGCCACACCGACGGCGTCGTCGAGCCCCTCGCCGCCGTCGACCAGGATGACGAACTCGTCGCCGCCCATCCGGGCGACCAGGTGACCCTGCCCGGCCACGCAGTCGGCCAGCCGGCGGGCGATGGTGATCAGCAGCCGGTCGCCGAGGTCGTGGCCGAGGCTGTCGTTGACCGCCTTGAAGCCGTCCAGGTCGAGGAAGCAGACGCCGATGCGCTGCTCCGGGCCGGCCCGGTGGAAGCACCGGCTGAGCGTCTCGAAGAACAGCGTCCGGTTGGGCAGGCCGGTCAGCGGGTCGTGCAGCGCCTGGAAGCGCAGGCGCTGCTGAAGCTCGTACCGCTCGGTGATGTCCTCGATCATCGCCACGGTGAACCGGGGACGGCCGTCGTCGTGGCGGATCAGCGAGACCGACAGGTCGGTCCAGACGACGGTGCCGTCCTTGCGGTGGTAGCGCTTCTCCACCCGGGCGTGGTCGTGCTTGCCCTCGATCAGTTCCTGGTAGAGCTCCCACATGCCGGCGGCGTCGTCGGCGTGGAACAGCGACGCCACGTTGAGCTGCCGCAGCTCCTCGCTGGGGTAGCCGAGCATGTCGGCGAAGGACTGGTTGACCTCGATGATCCGGCCGTCGATGCCGGCGATGCCGATGCCGATCGCCGCGCCGGTGAAGACCGCGCGGAAGCGCGCCTCGCTGTCGCGCAGCGCCCGTTCCACCGCGTCGCGGGCCTGCCACGCCGAGCGGGCGATGCGTTCCTGCTGGGCGAAGGTCCGGTTGCGCAGGGCACGGGCGAACCCGGCGGCGAGCGCCCCCTGCAACGCCGCCACCCGGGCGGCGGCGTCGGCCCGGTGCGCCCGGGCCGGCAGCACCTGCGCCAGGAACCGGTCACCGAGGGCGTGCACCGACCAGTCCAGCACCCGGGGCTCGGTGAGGTGCGCCTCCACCAGCGCCCGGCCCACGTCCTCCGCCGCGGTGGCGGAGAACTCGCCGGCCAGCACGGCCTGGCCCAGCCGTACGGTGTGGACGAGCAGCAGCCGCTCGGTCTCGGCCGCGCTCAGCGGCACGAAACCGAGCCGACGCACCGCCCTGGCCCACTCGGCGGCGTACCGCTGAGCGCCGGGGCGGTGCAGGTCGTCCCCGTCGAGATCCGGGACGCCGGCCATGTCGGGCTCAGCCGGCGGCGCGGACGTACCGGGCGACGCCGCCGAACGCGCCGAACCGCTCCGGGTGCTCGTCGACGTCGGAGGGTGAGTCGGGCCGCCACAGCGGCATGTGCACCACGCCCGGCTCCAGGATCGTCCAGTCGCCGAAGAAGCCGGTGACCTGGGCACGGGAGCGCAGCGTGATCTCGGTGGCGGTACGCGCCGACAGCCGCTGCGCGTCGAGCATCTCCTGCGGCTGGTCCTCGAAGGTGGAGTGGGAGAGGACCAGGAAGCTGCCCGGCACGGCGGCGGCCCGCAGGGCGGCGAGGATGTCGCCCGGGCGGTCGGCGTCCGGGACGAAGTGGACCACCCCGGCGAGCAGGATGCCGACCGGGCGGCTGAAGTCGATCAGGCCGCTGGCCCGGGCCTCGTCCAGGATCAGCTTCGGCTCCCGCAGGTCGGCGTGGATCGCGGTGGCCCGGTCGTTGCCGGCCAGCAGTTCCAGGCTGTGCGCCACCGCCACCGGGTCGATGTCGACGTAGACGATCCGGGCCTGCGGGTTGGCGGCCTGCGCCACCTCGTGCACGTTGCCGACGGTCGGGATGCCCGAGCCGATGTCGAGGAACTGGTCGATGCCGGCGTCGAGCAGCACCCGGACGGCCCGGCGCAGGAACTCCCGCCCGGAGCGCATGGTGGCCGCCAGGTTCGGGGTCATGCCGGCGATCTGCTCGGCGAGCTGCCGGTCGATCTCGAAGTTGTGCGCACCGCCGAGGAAGTAGTCGTAGACGCGGGCCGCGCTCGGCCGGCTCAGGTCTATCTCGGCGGGAAGTCCGTCCGGCATCTGCATCGCTTCGCCCCAGTTCGTCGCCGCGGCGCGGGAGGGCACCGGTGTCCGGACGCGCGCGGACACGCGGAGGCGACACCGGCCGACCCGCGGATCGTGTGGTGCTGACCACTCTATGCGCGTCCGCGCAAGCGCGGGAGATCCACATTCGGGCACGAGATCCCGCGCCCGCCCGCAGCGGCCGGGACCTGGCGGCGCCCCGGTCTCTGCGGCACGCCGACGCGTACGCGCCGCGCGTGGGTCAGGCGGCGGACTCCAGCATCAGCGCGATGCCCTGCCCCACCCCGATGCACATGGTGGCCAGCGCCCGCCGGCCGCCCCGGCGCCGCAGCTCCAGGGCGGCGGTCAGCGCCAGCCGGGCGCCGCTGGCGCCGAGCGGGTGGCCGAGCGCGATGGCGCCGCCGTTGGGGTTGACGTGCTCGGCGTCCTCCGGCAGGCCCAGCTCGCGCAGCACGGCCACGCCCTGGGCCGCGAACGCCTCGTTCAGCTCCACCACGTCGACCTCGCTCAGGCCCACACCGAGGCGGTCCAGGAGCTTGCGGGTGGCCGGCACCGGGCCGATGCCCATGATCCGCGGCGGTACGCCGGCCGCGGCGGCCCCGCCGAGCCGCGCCAGCGGGGTCAGCCCGTACCGGGCGACCGCCGCCTCGGAGGCGACCAGCAGCGCCACCGCGCCGTCGTTCACGCCGGAGGAGTTGCCGGCGGTCACCGTGCCGCCGTCGCGGAACGGGGTGGGCAGCGCGGCGAGCTTCTCCAGCGAGGTCTCCCGGGGGTGCTCGTCGACCTCGACCAGCTTCGTCTCGCGCCGCCCGGCCGGCACGGTCACCGGCACGATCTCCTCGGCGAACCGGCCGTCGGCCTGCGCCTTGGCGGCCCGCTGCTGGGAACGCAGCGCGAACTCGTCCTGCGCGAGCCGGTCCACGCCGAACTCGGCGGCCACGTTCTCCGCCGTCTCCGGCATCGAGTCGATGCCCCAGCCGGCCTTCATCAGCGGGTTCACCAGCCGCCAGCCGATGGTGGTGTCGTACACCTCGGCGGTGCGGGCGAACGGCGTCGCCGCCTTCGGCATCACGAAGGGCGCGCGGCTCATGCTCTCCACGCCACCGGCCACCACCAGGTCGGCCTCGCCGGCCACGATGGAGCGGGCGGCGATGGCCAGCGCGTCCAGCCCGGAGCCGCAGAGCCGGTTGACGGTGCTGCCGGGCACCTCCTCGGGCAGCCCGCCGAGCAACGCCGCCATCCGGGCGACGTTGCGGTTATCCTCGCCGGCCTGGTTGGCGCAGCCGAGCACCACGTCGTCGGTGCGGGCCCAGTCCACCGACGGGTGGCGGGCGACCAGCTCGCGGATCACGTGCGCGGCCAGGTCGTCGGGGCGGACCCCGGCGAGGGCGCCGGCGTACCGGCCGATCGGGGTGCGGACTCCGGCCACGAGGTATGCCACGGTCATCGGCGCTGTCCTTCGGGGGTGGGAAGGGGCTCGGCGGCGGCGCGTCGGCCCGGGTCGCGGGGACGCCCGAGCGCCAGGATATCCGCGCGCCGAGCGGATAGGTTGACGGCATGGCCCGGGCCCAGTTCAGCGCAGAGACCGCCGGCGGGGGTGCCTTCGTCCGCCAGCCCAACCGGTTCACCGGTCGGGTCACCCCGCACTCGACCTCCCCGCCCGGAGGCGGGCCGGACGAGCAGGACCGCTGGCCACTGGAGGCGGGCCGCTACCGGCTGATCTGGTGCCGGGCCTGCCCGTGGGCGCACCGGGCGCGGATCGTGCGCAACCTGCTCGGCCTGGCGGACGTCATCTCGCTGGGCACGGTCGACCCGATCCGGGACGAGCGGGGCTGGCGGTTCAGCCTCGACCCGGACGGCTTCGACCCGGTGCTGGGCATCGGTTTCCTCTCCGACGCGTACCTGGCCACCGACCCGGACTACACCGGGCGAGTGACCGTGCCGGCGCTGGTCGACACGCTCACCGGGCGGGTGGTCACCAACGACTACCCCCAGCTCACGCTGGACTTCTCCACCGAGTGGCGGCGCTTCCACGCACCGGACGCGCCGGATCTCTACCCGGTCCAGCTGCGCCCGGAGATGGACGCGCTGATGGCCGAGATCCACGCCGACGTCAACAACGGGGTCTACCGGTGCGGCTTCGCCACCTCGCAGGAGGCGTACGACGAGGCGTACACCGCGCTCTTCGCCCGGCTGGACGCGCTGTCGGAGCGGCTCGCCGGGCGCCGCTACCTGATGGGCGAGCAGATCACCGAGGCGGACGTGCGGCTTTTCACCACGCTGGTCCGCTTCGACGTGGCGTACCACGGGCACTTCAAGTGCAACCGGCAGAAGCTGACCGAGATGCCGGTGCTCTGGGCGTACGCCCGGGACCTGTTCCAGACGCCGGGCTTCGGAGAGACGGTCGACTTCGACCACATCAAGCGGCACTACTACGCCACCCACGAGATGATCAACCCGACCCGCGTCGTGCCGCTCGGCCCGGACCTGCACGGCTGGACGACGCCGCACGGGCGTGGCTGAGCCGGACCGGGCCGTCCGCCCCGCCCGGGTCGCCGCCGCGTCCGCCGCCGCCGGCTGCCTGCTGGCCGGCACGGTCGCGGTGACCGTCGCCGTGGTCGCCGGTCCCGGTCCGGGCCTGACCGGGTACGTCAGCGAGGCCGGCGTCACCGCCAGCCGCTACGCCCCGACGTACCGGATCGGGGTCTTCGCGCTGGCCGCGGCGCTGCTGCTGCTCGCCGCCGCGCTCCCGGCGGCGCTGCGGGCCGCCGCGGTGCTGCTCGGCGCGGGCAGCGTGTTCACCCTGCTCTCCGGGGTGGTGCGGTGCAGCGCCGGCTGTCCGCTGCCGCCGTTCGAGGCGGCGACGGTGGCGGACCTGGTGCACGGCGGTTCGAGCATCGCGGCGGTGGCGGCGGTGGTCTTCGCGATGCTGGCGCTGGCCTGGTCCCGGGCGGCACCGGCCGCGTTGCGGCGGGTCTCGGCCCTGGGCGGGGCGCTGGCCATGCCGCTCTCCGGTGCGATCGCGCTGGCCATGCTGGTCGTCGGGCGGGGCGGGCTGGTGGGTGGCCTGGAGCGGGTGCTGCTGGCGGTGACCGTCGGCTGGGGCCTGGCGGCGGCGACGGTGCTGGGCCTGCGCCGGGAGCCGGCCGTGACGAAGCGGTCAACGGACCGGAAACACCCTCTGTAAGGAGCCTCACGCCCTGCGCTCCTTCCAGTTGCGCACCGGCCGCGAGTAGCCTCGGCGAGCGATGACCAATGTCTGGCACCTCACCGTGCGCCTGTACGTCGATCTCCGACTGCAGGCCAGCGGCGTCTGTCCGGCGCAGCCGCTCTCCTGACGCTGCCCCGTTCCGACCCTCTCCAGTCTTGGACACATCCCCATGCCTTCCGCCCTGCGCAAGATCCCCTTTTCCGTGCAGATCCTGCTCGGCCTCGTCCTCGGCGTGGCGCTCGGCTTCGTCGCCCGCGCCAACGACCTGAGCTGGCTGGCCGGCACCCTCGACACCGTCGGCGGCCTCTTCGTCCAGCTGCTCAAGCTGGCCGTCCCGCCGCTGGTCTTCACCGCCATCGTGGTCAGCGTGGTCAGCCTGCGCGGGGTGGCCAACGCCGCCCGGCTGGCCCTCAAGACGCTGCTCTGGTTCGGCGCCACCGCCCTGATCGCGGTCGCCCTCGGCATCGGCCTCGGCCTGCTGACCGACCCGGGCAGGGGGGTCACCCTCGACCTGGCCGGTGCCACCGCCCCGAAGAAGACCGGCTCCTGGACCGACTTCCTCACCGGCATCGTGCCGACCAACCCGGTGGGCGCGTTCGTCGAGGGCAACGTGCTCCAGATCGTCTTCCTCGCCCTGGTGGTGGGCGCCGCCGCGCTGCTGGTCGGCGAGGCCGCCGAGCCGTTCGTGGCGCTCAACCGCGCGCTGCTGGAGATCGTGCAGAAGGCGCTCTGGTGGGTCATCCGGCTCGCCCCGATCGGCACCCTCGGCCTGATCGGCAACGCCGTCGCCTCGTACGGCTGGGACCTGATCGCCCCGCTGGCGAAGTTCACCACCGCCGTCTACGTCGGCTGCGCGATCGTGCTCTTCGTGGTCTACCCGCTGCTGCTGGTGGCGGTCGGGCGGCTCAACCCGCTGCGCTTCTTCGCCGGCGCCTGGCCGGCCATCGAGCTGGCCTTCGTCTCCCGCTCCTCGGTGGGCACCATGCCGGTGACCCAGCGCTCCGTCGAGCGCCTCGGCGTCCCCCGCGAGTACGCCTCCTTCGCGGTGCCCTTCGGCGCCACCACGAAGATGGACGGCTGCGCGTCGATCTACCCCGCCCTGGCGGCGATCTTCGTCGCGCAGATCTTCGGGGTGGACCTGGGCGTCACCGACTACCTGCTGATCGCCTTCGTCTCGGTGGTCGGCTCGGCGGCCACCGCCGGCCTCACCGGCGCGACCGTGATGCTCACCCTGACCCTCAGCACGCTGGGCCTGCCGCTGGCCGGCGCCGGTCTGCTGCTGGCCATCGACCCGATCCTGGACATGATCCGCACCGCCACCAACGTGGCCGGGCAGGCGCTGGTGCCGACCATCGTCGCCGCCCGGGAGGGCACCCTGGACCGCGCCGCGTACGACTCGGCCGGTCGGCGTGAGCTGATCGACGCCGAGGAGCAGCGGCCGACCCGCTCCGACGAGTTGGCCCCGGTTCCCGCCTGAGCCGTTCTCCGGGTGCGTTTCCGGTCGCTCCGGTGGCCGGAAACGCACCCGAGCCCGTGGACGGCCGGACTGCATCCGGCTCCGCACGCACCACCGGACCCGCCGGGCCCTCCCCGGCGGGTCCCGCCCGTCGCCTCTGCCGGAGGATCACCTCATGAGTGCCCTGTTCACCCCGCTGACCCTGCGCGCGGTCACCCTGCCCAACCGGGTCGCCCTCGCCCCGATGTGCCAGTACAGCGCCGGCCCGGACGGCCTGCCCACCGACTGGCACCGGGTCCACCTCGGCTCGCGCGCCGTCGGCGGTGCCGGCCTGATCCTCACCGAGGCCACCGCGGTCGTTCCCGAGGGTCGGATCAGCCCGCAGGACACCGGGCTCTGGTCCGACGCCCACGTCGACGCCTGGCGGCCGGTCACCGGATTCGTCGCCGCGCAGGGCGCGGTGCCGGCGGTGCAGCTCGCGCACGCCGGGTTCAAGGCCTCGACGTACCGGCCGTGGGCCGAACGGCGCGGCGGCGTGCCGGACGCCGAGGGCGGCTGGACCCCGGTCGGCCCCGGCAGCGAGCCGTTCCTCCCCGACTACCGCCGGCCGGCCGCGCTCGACGAGGCCGGGATCGCCCGCGTGGTGTCCGCGTTCGCCACCGCCGCCGGCCGGGCCGTGGACGCCGGCTTCGAAGCGGTGGAGATCCACGCCGCCCACGGCTACCTGCTGCACGAGTTCCTGTCCCCGCTGACCAACCACCGCACCGACGGCTACGGCGGCGACCGGAGCGCCCGGATGCGGCTCACCCTGGAGGTGGCCCGCGCGGTCCGCGCCACCGTCGGCGAGCGGGTGCCGGTGCTGACCCGGATCTCGGCCACCGACTGGGTCGAGGGCGGCTGGACCGTCGACGACAGCGTCGTGCTCGCCGGTGAACTCGCCGCCGCCGGGGTCGACCTGGTCGACGCCTCCTCCGGCGGGGCGGCCGCCCGGGCGAGCATCCCGGTCGGCCCCGGCTACCAGGTGCCGCTCGCCGCCCGGATCCGGCGCGACGCCGGGGTCCTCACCGGCGCGGTCGGCCTGATCGTCGAGCCGGAGCAGGCCGAGCAGATCGTCGCCGGCGGCGAGGCGGACCTGGTGCTGCTCGGCCGGGAACTGCTCCGGGACCCGTACTGGCCCCGCCGTGCCGCCGCCAAGCTCGGCGCCCACCCCGCCTGGCCCGACCAGTACGACCGCGCCTTCTGACCTCCGCGCGTGGACACCGCCCCACCCGGCCCACGACCGGCCCATGGCCGGCCCCGTTTGCGGCGTGTCGGGGTATCCCGCCTCGCGGACACCCCGACACGCCGCAAACAGGAGCCGACCGCCGCCGGGAGCGGCGCGATCCCGCCCGTGCTGGGCGCGGCCCTGCCGAAGACCCGCCGACAGCCGACCCGCAGGCCGATTTGCGGTGTGTCGGGGTGTTCCGCCGCGCAGACACCCCGACACGCCGCAAATGGGGGCGGTTGCGCGCCGGGGCGGGGGCGGCACGGGACGGGCCGGGCACGGGACGGGCCGGGGCCGAGCGCGCCGCCGGTCAGCCGGCCAGGTGGCTCCAGTCGTCCTCGAGGTCCCGCCAGGGGCCCTGGGCGGCGACCACCCCGTCCTGCAGCACCACCACGCGGTCGGCCCGGACCAGCGCCGCCCGCTTCGACGTCGAGCCGACCACGGTCACCCCGTGCTCGCGCAGCGCCGCCCAGAGCGCCAGCTCGGTGGTGACGTCCAGCGCGGACGAGACGTCGTCGGCGACCAGCAGCTCGGTACGCGGCGCCAGCGCCCGGGCCAGCGCCAACCGCTGCAACTGCCCGCCGGAGAGCCGGGTCCCCTTGTGCCCGATGAGCAGGCCGAGCCCGCCCCCGGCCGCGGCCAGGTCGTGGTCGAGCTGCGCGGTGGCCACCGCCCCGGCCGCGTCGACCTCGTGGCCGAGCGCGATGTTGTCGGCGACCGTGCCGGAGAGCACCCGGGGCAGCTGCCCGACGTACCCGACCTGCTGCGGGCGCAGGAACAGCTCCGGCTCGGTCACCGGTTCGCCGTTCCAGCGCAGGCTGCCGGTGTGGTGCACGATCCCGGCCAGGGCGCGCAGCAGCGAGGACTTGCCGGAGCCGACCGGCCCGACGACCAGCACCAGCTGACCCCGGTCCACGGTCAGGTCGACGTCGCGCACCGCCAGGGTGCCGTCGGAGTGCAGCGCACCGAAGCCGGCCAGTTCCAGCCGGCGCAGCGGACGCCGGGCCGGCGGCACGGGCGCGGGCGCGGTGCCGGCGGCCAGGTCCACCCCGGGCACCGCCGCCGAGTACGTCCCGACCCCGCACATCGCCGTCGTCCGCCGGGTCCACACCCGGGCCGACGGGTAGTGCGAGACCAGCGAGGCGGTGGTCCAGGCGAACCAGCGGGCCGCGCCGAGGGTGGAGACCGCCACCAGCGTCGCCCCGGCGGAGAGCCCGCCGGCCAGGTAGAGCGCCCACGCGCCGATCGGCAGCAGGCCGCTGACCAGCGACGGAGTGGACCGCGCCCACACCTGTGCGGAGATCTCCCGGCGCTGCCGGTCGCTGCGCACGGTGTCCAGCGCCGCCAGGTGGGTCAGCACCGGCCGGGTCGCGCCGGCGAGCTTCACCGTGCGGGCCGAGGAGAGCGCCGAGACCAGCGCGGTGGCGAAGGCCGCCCGCGCCGCGACGGTGCCCCGCGCGGACCGCTCCAGCCGGGGCCCGAACAGCGTCGCCGCCAGCCCGGAGACCACCATCGTCCCGACGAAGAAGAGCGCCGGTACGAGGCTGCCGGTCACCGCGGTCATGGTGGCCACGATCGCCAGGGCGATGAACTGGTCCATCAGGTTGTCGGCGAGCTGCACCACCCGCTCGGTGTCGCCGCCCTGGGCGACCACCTCCGCCGGGGTGTGCCCGCTGACCCGGCGCGCCCCGGTCTGCCCGTGCACCAGGCGCAGGCTGATCCGCAGCATCTGGCGTACCCACCACTGGGGGAACCACAGGTTCGTGAAGAAGGGCAGCGGCAGGACGACCAGCAGCGCGGCGGCGATGCCGAGCGCGGGCAGCCACGGGCTGCCGCCGTCGACCACGTCGGCCCAGAGCCAGGGCAGCACCGCGCCGTCCAGGCCGAGCAGCGTCATGGCGACGAACATGGCGACCGAGACCAGGCCGTACCTCGGGTCGTTGGTGCCCAGCCGGAGGATCTCCCGCATGGTGCGCGCGGGTGGCGCGGCGGGCAGTGGCGGCGGGTCGGCCTTCGGCACGGCCACGGTGGCCGGCCGCGCCACTTCCACCGGCGCGGCCGCCGGGGCGTCGGCCTCCCACGGATCGCGCGGCCCGGGCAGCAGGTCCACCCCGCCCCGAGCGGCGCCGGCCGGGGCGTACGCGGCGGCGTGGCTGCTGGCCAGCAGCTCGGCGAAGCGTTGCGACTCGCGCAGCGGCCCGGCCTCCAGCACCGCCCCGTCGGCCATCACCACCACCTCGTCGCAGCGGCGCACCGAGGAGAGCCGGTGGGCGATGACGATGCCGATCCGGTCGGTGAGCAGCCGCTCGGTGGCCTGGCGTACCCGGGTCTCGGTGACCGGGTCCAGCCGCGCGGTCGCCTCGTCGAGGATCACCACGTGCGGGTCGCGGACCAGGATCCGGGCGAACGCCACCAGCTGTTCCTGCCCGGCCGACAGCACGTGCCCGCCCTCGCCCAGCCGGGTCCGGACGCCGTCGGGCAGCTCCGCGATCCAGCCGGCCAGCCCCAGCTCCTCCAGCGCCCGGGTGGCGTCGTCGAGCAGGTCGGGGTCGAAGAGCGCGACGTTCTCGGCGAGCGTCCCGGCCAGGATCTCGGTGCGCTGCGGGACCACGGCGACCCAGCGGCGCAGCTGCTCGACGTCCAGGTCGACCAGGTCGGTGTCGCCGAGGAAGACCGTGCCGCGCGGCACGTCGACCGCGCGGGTGAGCACCTTGGCCAGGGTCGACTTGCCCGATCCGGTCCGCCCGACCAGCGCGTACGACCGGCCGCGGGCGAAGGTGAGCCGGATGTCGCGCAGCGCCGGCCCCCGGTCGCCGTCCCCGCCGGCCGGGTAGTGGAAGGTGAGCCCGCGCACGGTCAGGTCGCCGTCGGCCGGGGCCGCCCCGCCGACGGGTTCCTGGCGGGCGTCGGAGAGCAGTTGCACCCGGGCCCACGCGCCGAGCGCGTACTGCAGGTGGGGCACCCAGCGGGCGAGGTGTTCGACGGTGGCCCCGAAGGCGATGGCCAGCAGCCAGATCGCGGTGAGCCGGGCGCCGTCGATGCGGCCGGTGGCCAGCGCCCAGGCGCCGCCGAGGACGACGGCGGCGATGCCGGCGCGGACCGCACCGGCGGCGATCGTGGTGACCCGGGCGGACATCAGGAACACCCGCCGGCACCGGGCCAGCACCTCGGCGGCCCGCCGGGCGTAGAGGCGCAGCACGTACGGGCGGGCCAGGCTGGTCCGCACGTCGTCCTGGCCGTGGACCGCCTCCTCCATCACGGCGGCGAGGTCCGACCAGGCCTCCTCCTCGGCCATCCGGGCCGGGGCGATGCGCGCGGTGGGGCGGCGCAGCGCGACGCCGAGCAGCGCGGTGAGCAGGACCATGCCGACCCCGGCCGGCCACCAGACGAAGAGGGCGCTCACCGTGGCCAGCAGGCAGACCGCCAGCCCCTGGACGAGCCGGACGCCGGTGTTCCGCAGCTCGGAGGCGACCTGGTAGACGTCGTTGTCGATGCGGTCCAGCAGCTCGCCGACCGGGGTGGTCTCCAGGGTGGTGAGGTCCTGACCGAGCGCCACCCGGCACAGCCGCCGGCGGACGTCGGCGGACCAGTCGGCGGTGAGCCCGGCCATCAGCAGGCCGATGACGAGGTCGCTGAGCACGGCGGCGACCAGCGCCAGCACCAGCAGGGCGAAGAAGCCGGTGGACCGGTGCACCAGGACCGGGCCGGCCAGAGCCGCGGCGGCGGCCTGCCCGGCGGCCCCGAGCACGATCAGCACGACCACCACCGCCATCCGGCGTGGCGCGGTGACCCAGAGATCACGGAGCAGGCGCATGGGAGGGTCCCTCCGGGACTCGGGGTGGTGGCGGTAGGTCCAGCCTGGTCCTCGGGCCGCGACCATTCAACGCATTTACCGCGCCCCGGCCGCCTGCGACCTGCCCGGATGTGTCGAAGGTCAGGTCTGGGCGACCCGCCGGACGATGCCGAGCAGCGCCTCCTGTACGTCCTCGATCGGCCGGTCGGGCTGGAAGACCAGCCAGTCCACGGCCACCACCAGGCCGACGCCGAACAGCGCCGAGGAGGCGGTCCGCACGTCCAGGTCGGCGGGGAGGTCCCCGCTGGCCACCCCGGCTCGGACCGTGTCGGCGATCACCTCGATCGCCTCGCCGCGCAGCAGCCGCAGGGTCTGCTGCCACTCGCGGTTGGTCCGCCACATCTCCGACAGCAGCAGCTGCGCGAAGGCCCGGTAGCGCCGGATGTACTCCAGCTCGGCCCGGACCAGGGCGGCGAGCGCCTCGCGCGGCGGCAGGCCGGCCACCGCGGCCCGGAAGTCGGCGGTCAGCAGGCCGATGCCGTGCCGCAGCAGTTCCTCGAAGAGGACCGTCTTGGACTCGAAGTTGTAGTAGACGGTGCCCTTGGCCACCCCGGCGCGAGCCGCGATGTCGTCCACCGTGGTGGCGGAGAAGCCCTGCTCGGCGATGAGTTCCACCGCCGCCACGAAGAGGCGCTGCCGGGTGTCCTCCCGCCGCCGCGACCGTCCGTCCGTCACTCGCCCTCCCCGTCCGCCCGACCGGCCCGTACCGCAGAAGGCGTGCTCTCGTACCGCCGTCCGGCCCATCAGCATCCTCACATGGTCAGTTCGGGGTGCAGCTTGGCCGGGGTCAGTCGCCGGGACCGGCGCGCCGCGCCGACGGTGAGCAGCAGCGCCGCCGAGCCGAAGGCGGCGACGATCAGGGCGGCGGTGAGCACGGTCGCCGACGACCCGCCGTTGACGGTGTGCCGCAGCCCCTGCACCACGTACGTCATCGGCAGCCAGGGGTGGATCGCCTGGAAGAAGCCGGGCGAGGTCTGGACCGGGTAGGTGCCGCCGGAGGAGGTGAGCTGGAGCATCAGCAGCGCCAGCGAGGCGAGCCGACCGGCCGGCCCGAGCTGCGCGCCGAGCCACTGCATGATCGCGGTGAAGGCCAGCGAGATGAGGGCGAGCAGCCCGAGCGTCGCCGCCGGGTGCGCCGGGTCGAGGCCGAGCACCAGGGTGACCACGGTGAAGAGCACCCCGGCCTGGGCCAGCCCGATCGCCGCGGCGGGCAGCCAGCCGGCGAGCGCGACCCGCCAGGCGGGCGCGTCGGACATCACGTGCCGCCGGTTCACCGGCCGCAGCAGCATGTACGTGATCATCGCGCCGACCCAGAGTGCCAGCCCGAGGAAGTACGGGGCGAAGCCGACGCCGTACGAGCCGGCGGGGTGCTCCGATGTGCGGTTGAGCGAGACCGGGTCACCGAGGATGCCGGCGCGGTCGGCCGCGTCGTCGTACCCGGGGATCTTCTTCTCCCCCGCGGCCAGCCCGTCGGCGAGCCGGCCGGCGCCGCCCTCCAGCTTGGTCAGGCCGGCGGCGAGGCGGTCGCCGCCGCCGCTGAGCCGGGCGAGCCCGCCGTCGAGGTCACGGGCGCCGGTGGCGAGCCGGAACAGCCCGCCCCGCAGCTCGCGGGCCCCACCGGCGGCTTCGCCCAGCCCGTCCCGCAGTTCGGCGTTGCCCTTCGCGATCTTGTCGATGGCGTCCGCGAGCCGGTGCACCTTGGTTTTGGCACCGGCCACGTCGTCGGCGAGGTGCGGCGCGGCGGCGGCCACCTCGCGGGCCGCGGCGGCGACCTCCCGCATCTGCTTCTGCAGCGCGGCCAGGTCGGTCCGGTCGATGGTGGCGGCCAGTTCCTCGGCCCGGGCGACGGCCTTGCCGGCGGCGGCGCGGGCGGCGGTGACGGCCGGGTCGTCGGCGAGTTCGGGGTGCGCCGCGACGAGCGCGTCGAGCCGGTCGGCGACCTTGCGCGCCTGGGTCAGCACGTCGTCGGCCTGCTCCGGCAGCGTGTCCAGCCCGCCGGCCAGCGCGTCGGCGCCCTCGGCGATGACGGTGGCGGCGGTGCCGATCTCGTCGGCGTTGTCGCGCAGGAACGGCTCGGCCCGGTCGGCGAGGGCGTCCACCTTGTCGGCGGCGGCCCGGGTGGCGGTGGCCGCCTGGGCGCTGCCGTCGGCGAGCTGGGTCGCCCCGGTGCGGAGCTTGTCGAGGCCGGAGGAGAGCTGGTCGATGCCCTGGGCGCCGCGGTCCAGCCCGTCGGCGAGCTGCCCCGCGCCGGCCTCCGACCGGTTCAGCCCGTCGACGAGCTGCCCGGCACCGTCCTGCGAGGCGCCGAGCCCGTCGACGAGCTGCCCGGCGCCGTCGGCGGCCCGGCCGGTCTCGGCCTTGAGGTCGGTGAAGCCGACCAGCATCTTGTCGAAGTAGCCGCTGGCGGTGCTCTCCGCGGCGGCGGCCCGGATCTCGCTGAACGCGGAGCGGCCCAGCAGGCCGGAGAGGTAGTTGGTGGCGTCGTCGTTGACCACCCTCAGCTCGCCGCGCCGGGCCGGCTGGTCCGGCTCCGGGGTGGCGACCAGGGTGGCGGAGAAGTCCGCCGGGATGGAGAAGACCAGGTGGTAACGGCCGCTGCGCAGCCCGGCGGCGGCGTCGTCGGCGGTGGTCACGGTCCAGCCGAAGACCTTGCGGTCGAGCAGCTCGTCGGTGAGGTCCTGTCCGGCGTGCACCACGCTGCCGTCGCCGGCGGTGGCGGGCCGGTCGGCGTTGACCAGCGCCACCGGGATCCGGTCCAGATGCGCGTACGGGTCCCAGAAGGCGTAGAGGTAGAGGGCGCCGTAGAGCAGCGGGATCACGGTGAGCACGGCGAGCGCGGCGCGGGGCAGCCGGCCCCGGGTCAGCCGGCGCAGCTCGAAGCGGGCGAGGCGGAAGACGCTCATCGGTGCACCTCGGTGTCGGGGGCGGCGGGGTCGGCGGTCGCGGCGTCTTCCGGGCCGGCATCGGCTGCGGCCTGCGGATCGGCGGTCGCGGGGACGGCCTGGGCGGGAACGGCGACGGTGCGCGCGGGGACGGCGGCGGCCGGGAGGCTCAGGTCGGGACGGACCGGCAGCGACGGGTCACCGATCCGGTGCACGACGGCCGGGGCGCCGGGCTCGACCGCGCGGGCGCTGGCCACCACCGCGTACCCCTGGCCGGCGAGGCGGGCCAGGGCGGCCCAGAGCCAGGCCCGTTCCGGGGCGTCCGAGCCGGCGTCCACGTCGTCGGCGACGATCAGGCTCGGGCCGCTCAGGGTGGCCAGGACCAGGCCGAGGACCTGCCGCTGCTGCGGGGTGAGGTCGCGGCCGCGCACGTCCGGATCGAGGGGTACGTCGGTGAAGCCCGCCCCGGAGATCGCGGCGGCGAAGGCGTCCCGCCGGTACGCCCGCCGGGCCCGGACGGCGGCCACCGGCACCAGCTGCCGACGGCGGCGCGGTACGGGCCCGAGCAGCAGCAGCCGCTCCTGGATATGCTCGGCGACGGTGAGCGCGGGATCGGGCTCGTGCACCCCGGCGACCTGGCCGAGCGCGGCCGGTCCGCGGGTGCGCAGGGTGCCCTCGTTGTGCGGGAAGCGGCCGGCCAGGGCGAGCAGCAGGGAGGTACGCCCGCTGCCGGGCGGCCCGGTGACGGCGTGCAGCTCACCCGCCTCGGCCGTCAGGTCGACGTCCCGGTACACCCAGCCCCGGCGGGTACGCAGGCCGAGCCCGCGCGCCTCGACGATCTTCATCCACCATCCCGACATGCTTGTACTGACTGGTCAGTATAAAAACATGCCCAGCCTAGCGCCGCGCGTCCGGTTCTCGGATCTCCGGCGGGCGTGATCCCCGCCATGGCCGGCGAGAAGGCCGTCAGAACAGCACGGTGGCGAGGGTGCCGACCGGCCGGAAGCCGCAGCGCTCGTAGACCCGGCGGGCCGGCAGGTTGAAGTCGTTGACGTAGAGGCTCACGGTCGGCGCGACCCGCAGCAGCGCATCGCGCACCACCGCCGCCATCGCCGCCGTGGCGATCCCCCGCCCCCGCCACTCGGGCGCCACCCAGACCCCCTGCACCTGGGCGGTACGCCGGGTCACCACCGCCAGCTCCGCCTTGAAGACCACCCGGCCGTCGGCGAAGCGGGCGTACGCCCGGCCGGCCCGCACCAGGTCGGTCACCCGCCGCCGGTAGGCCCGTCCGCCGTCCTCGGCCAGCGGCGAGACGCCGACCTCCTCGGTGTACATGGCCACCGCCGCCGGGAAGAGCCGGTCGATCTCGTTGCCGCGCACCCGGCGCACCTGCGGATCGCCGGCCACCGGGGGCAGCGCGTCGGTGGCCAGCAGCGGCTGGTTGGGGCGGACGTCCCGGGCCGGGCCCCAGTGGTCGGAGAGCCGGTCCCAGAGGCCGAGCACCGCGTCGGCCCGCCCGACGATCGAGGAGCAGAGCCGCTCCTCGGCGGCGAGCTGGTCGGCGAAGGCGGCGACGGCCGGCTCCGAGGCGAGCACCGGGGTGAGGTTGCCGCCCAGCCAGCAGATCGACTCCAGGTTGCGCCGGCCCCCGTACCCCAGGATCCGCCCCTCGGCCCGCCACCAGGCGAGGCCGCGGGCGGCGACCCGCTCGGCGACCTGCGCGCCCGCGAAGGGGTCGAGGTCGAGCAGCCGCTCGACCGCGCGGCGCTCCGACTCCCCCAGTTGGCGTACCGGCATCGTCAGCACGGCTACCAGCCTGCCAGACGCGGGCGGCCGCCCGCTGGCCGACGCCGTCAGCCGCTGCCCACTCGCCACCTAGACGGGGCCTCCGCCCCGCCCACC
>NZ_JBPQTL010000113.1:0-17449 GCF_051386295.1 Micromonospora sp. URMC 105
CCGCCCACCCGCCCGGTCGGCCACCCCGGCGTGCGGATGCCGGTGCAACCGCTATGTTGTGGACGTGCAGGCGATCCGGGGGAAGCAGGACCGACGGTGATCCATTTCCCGGCACAGCGGCGCGGTCCGCTGAGCGCGCTGAGCCTCCGGCTGGCCGCCGCACTGGGCCTGGTGCTGCTGACCGTCGCGGTGGTCTTCCTCGACCGGGACGGCTACCGCGACGTCGACGAGAACGGGCTGACCCTGCTCGACTGCGCCTACTACGCGGTGGTCACCCTCTCCACCACCGGGTACGGCGACATCACCCCGTTCTCGCAGTCCGCCCGGCTGGTGAACGTCCTGTTCATCACCCCCGCCCGGGTGCTCTTCCTGATCATCCTGGTCGGCACCACCCTGGAAGTCCTGACCGAGCAGTACCGGACCGGCCGGCGCCTGGTGCGGTGGAGGAGAACCGTGAAGGACCACGTCATCATCTGCGGCTACGGCACCAAGGGCCGCAGCGCAGTCTCCGCCCTGCTGGAGAACGGCCTGGACAAGTCCCGGATCGTGGTGGTGGAGCGCAGCGGCACCGCACTGCGGCAGGCGACCTCCGCCGGCCTGGTCGCCATCGAGGGCTCCGCCACCCGCTCGTCGGTGCTGGAGGAGGCGCACGTCCGCAACGCCAAGGCGGTGATCATCGCGACCGACAGCGACGACGCCTCGGTGCTGGTGGCGCTCACCGCGCGGCAGCTCACCGCCGGTCAGGTCCGGATCATCGCGGCGGTCCGCGAGGCGGAGAACGCCCCGCTGCTGCGGCAGAGCGGCGCGCACCACGTGATCGTCTCCTCGGCCACCGCCGGCCGGCTGCTGGGGCTCTCCACCTCCGCGCCGCCGCTGATCGACGTGGTGGAGGACCTGCTCACCCCCGGCCAGGGCATGGCGCTGGCGATGCGCTCGGCCGAGCGGCACGAGGTCGGCAAGTCGCCGCGCGAGCTGGAGTCCCTGGTCATCGCGCTGGTCCGCCGGGGCAAGGTGGTCACCCTCGCCGACAAGGCCGGCGCGATCATCGAGACCGGCGACATGCTGGTCCACGTTCGCGACGACCGCCCTCAGCCGGCCACCACGGCCTGATCTCCCGCCGCCGGGGGCGCACGGCTCACCGGTACGCCCCGCCCCGGCCGGCCGTCAGGATCAGGCGGAGGTGTCCCCGCGCTCGTCGCGCAGCGCCTCGCTGCAGCTGATCGGCGGCCCGGCGGCCGCCTTGCGGAGCAGTTCGTAGAGCGTCTCGCGCTGGTCGGCGTCGAGCGCGCCCAGCACCTCCTCCTCGGCGGTGGCGAGCGCACACTCCGCCTCGCTGAGGCGTTTCGTCCCGGTTTCGGTGAGTTCGACCACGTGGCGGCGGCGGTCCGCCGGCGAGCGACGCCGCTCCACCAGGTGTGCCGCCTCGAGTTCGTTGAGCAGCCCGACCACGTTGGTCCCGTCCATCTCCAGCCGGCCGGCCAGCGCCTGCTGGCTGATTCCGCCTTCGGCGCGCAGCACCGTGAGCGCGACGAGGTGGCGTGGGCGCAGGCCGAGCGGGGCCAGCACCGATTCGGCACGCAGCCGGATCCGCCGGGCCAGGTGGTCGAGGAGGGCGCCCGAGCGGTGTTCGGACTGGTCGACCGGCACGGCAGGCATGTGACCGAGTCTACCGGGCCAACCATGAATCGACCTGGTACAAATGATTGGCGTAGGACCAATCATTTATGGAGGGCTAGCAAGTGGCACACCTGTTGCACATCGACTCCAGCATCCAGGGCGAGCGTTCGGTCAGCCGGCAGCTCACCGCGCGGGCCGCCGCCGCCTGGCGCGCCGCCCACCCGGGTGGCACCGTCACCTACCGGGACCTCGGCGACGAGCCCCTGCCGCACCTGGACCGGGCGGGCGGCCTGGCCCGCATGCTCCCCGCCGACCAGCACACACCCGCCGAGCAGGCGTCCTGGGCGCTGACCGAGCGGCTGGTCGCCGAGGTGGCCCGGGCCGACACGATCCTGCTCGGCCTGCCGCTCTACAACTACTCCGTGCCGAGCAGCGTCAAGGCGTGGGTGGACCACCTCATCGCCCCCGGCCTCGCGTACGACCCGGAGACGGGGCAGGGGCTGCTCGGTGGCCGCGAGTTCATCGTGCTGGCCAGCCGAGGCGGCGGCTACGGCTCGGACACCCCTCGGGCGGGCTGGGACCACGCCGAGACCTGGCTGCCGCACGGTGTCGCGATGACCGGTCTGGAGCCCCGCGTGATCACCGCCGAGCTGACCTTCGCGGCGCTGAAGCCGGCCATGGCCGAGCTGCTCCCGCTGGCCGAGGCGAGCCGGGCGGCAGCCGAACGGGCCATCGACGGTCTCTGGGCCCCGGTGTCCGCGGCCGCCTGAACGGCGGCACGGCAGACGGAAGGGGTGGTCACTCCTCGGGAGTGACCACCCCTTCGCGTGCGGGTGTGCCGGTGCGGCGACCGGTCAGATGATCGTCCAGGTGTCGCCGGTGGCGAGGAGGCCGGCGAGCTGCTGCTCGGGGGTCTCGGTGACCTTCGCCTTGGCCGCGGCCACCTGCTCCTGCACCACGCTGTCGTACGACGGGCGGTCCACCGAGCGGAACACGCCGATCGGGGTGTTGCGCAGGTCGAGCCCGGGCAGCCGGGACAGCGCGAACGCGTACGCCGGGTCGTTGACCGTCGCGTCGTGCACCACGATCTCCTCGGCCGGGGTGGCCGCGGTCTCCCGGACCTCCAGCCCGAACCCGCCCGGCGGGTGGACGACGCAGAACTGCCCGTCCTTGCCGAACGTGATCGGCTGCCCGTGCTCCAGCCGGATCAGGTAGTCGTCCCGGGTGGCCGGCTCCTTGAGCTGGTCGAACGCGCCGTCGTTGAAGATGTTGCAGTTCTGGTAGATCTCCACGAACGCCGAGCCCTGGTGCTGGGCGGCGGCCCGCAGCACCGACTGCAGGTGCTTGCGGTCGGAGTCGATGGTGCGGCCGACAAAGGTGGCCTCCGCGCCCAGGGCCAGCGACAGCGGGTTGAACGGGGCGTCCGCCGAGCCGACCGGGGTCGACTTGGTGATCTTGCCGACCTCGGAGGTCGGCGAGTACTGCCCCTTGGTCAGGCCGTAGATCCGGTTGTTGAACAGCAGGATCTTGAGGTTGACGTTGCGGCGCAGCGCGTGGATCAGGTGGTTGCCGCCGATCGACAGCGCGTCGCCGTCGCCGGTGACCACCCAGACCGACAGGTCCGGGCGGGAGACCGACAGGCCGGTGGCGATCGCCGGGGCACGGCCGTGGATCGAGTGCATCCCGTAGGTGTTCATGTAGTACGGGAAGCGCGACGAGCAGCCGATCCCGGAGACGAAGACGGTGTTCTCCCGGGCGATGTTCAGCTCCGGCATGAACTGCTGGATGGCCGCCAGGATGGCGTAGTCACCGCATCCGGGGCACCAGCGCACCTCCTGGTCGGACTTGAAGTCCTTGGCGGTGAGCTTCAGGGCGACGGGCTCAGACATTCTTCAGGACCTCTTCCAGCGTCGTCTCCAGCTCGGCGGCGGTGAACGGCAGGCCGCGGACCTGGTTGTAGCCGATCGCGTCGACCAGGTACTTGGCCCGGATCACGTGGGCGAGCTGGCCGAGGTTCATCTCGGGGATGACCACCCGGTCGTAGGAGCGCAGCACCTCGCCGAGGTTGGCCGGCATCGGCGCCAGGTGCCGCAGGTGCGCCTGTGCGATCGACAGGCCGCGCTGGCGCAGGCCCCGGCACGCCGCGCCGATCGGCCCGTACGTCGAGCCCCAGCCGAGCACCAGCACCCGGGCGTCGCCGTCCGGGTCCTCCACCTCGACGTCCGGCACCGGGATCGTCTCGATCCGGGCCGCCCGGGTACGCACCATGAAGTCGTGGTTCGCCGGGTCGTACGAGATGTCGCCGGTCTTGTCGGCCTTCTCCAGGCCACCGATGCGGTGCTCCAGCCCCGGCGTGCCCGGGATGGCCCACGGCCGGGCCAGCGTCTCCGGGTCGCGCAGGTAGGGCAGGAAGGTGGTGCCGTCCTCGCCGTTGGGCGTGGTGGCGAACTCGACCCGCAGGTCGGGCAGGGACTCCACGTCGGGCAGCAGCCACGGCTCGGAGCCGTTGGCGACGTAGTTGTCCGACAGCAGGATCACCGGGGTGCGGTAGGTCAGCGCGATGCGGGCCGCCTCCAGCGCCGCGTGGAAGCAGTCGGAGGGCGACTTCGGCGCGATCACCGCCACCGGGGCCTCACCGTGCCGGCCGTGCAGCGCCATGTTCAGGTCGGCCTGCTCGGTCTTGGTGGGCATGCCGGTCGACGGCCCGGCCCGCTGCACGTCCACGATGACCAGCGGCAGCTCCAGGGCCACCGCGAGGGAGATCGTCTCGCTCTTGAGGGCCACGCCCGGGCCGCTGGTGGTGGTGACGCCGAGCGAGCCCCCGTACGAGGCGCCCAGCGCGGCGCCGACCGCGGCGATCTCGTCCTCGGCCTGCATGGTGACCACGCCGAACCGCTTGTGCTTGCTCAGCTCGTGCAGGATGTCCGAGGCCGGGGTGATCGGGTACGCCCCGAGGAACACCGGCAGCCCGGAGCGGACGCCGGCGGCCACCAGCCCGAGGGAGAGCGCCGCGTTGCCGGTGATGTTCCGGTAGGTGCCCGGCAGCATCTTCGCCGGCTTGACCTCGTACCGCACCGAGAACGAGTCGGTGGTCTCGCCGAAGTTCCAGCCGGCCCGGAAGGCGGCCACGTTCGCGGCGACCAGCTCCGGACGGGCGGCGAACTTGCGCTCCAGGAAGCGCAGCGTCGACTCGTACGGCCGGGAGTACATCCAGGAGAGCAGGCCCAGCGCGAACATGTTCTTGGCCCGCTCGGCGTCCTTCTTGGACACCGCCTGGTCGGCGAGGGCGCCGACCGTCATCGAGGTCAGCGCCACCGGGTGCACCACGTAGCCGGCGAGCGAGTCGTCGTCCAGCGGGCTGGTCTGGTAGCCGACCTTGGCCAGGTTGCGCTTGGTGAACTCGTCGGTGTTGACGATGATGTCCGCGCCGCGGGGCAGGTCGGCCAGGTTGGCCTTGAGCGCCGCCGGGTTCATCGCCACCAGCACGTTCGGGGCGTCGCCCGGGGTGAGGATGTCGTAGTCGGCGAAGTGCACCTGGAAGCTCGACACGCCCGGCAGCGTGCCTGCGGGCGCCCGGATCTCCGCCGGGAAGTTGGGCAACGTGGAGATGTCGTTGCCCAGCTGCGCCGTCTCGGAGGTGAACCGGTCGCCGGTCAACTGCATGCCGTCGCCGGAGTCACCGGCGAACCGGATGACCACCCGGTCCAGTTGACGGATCTGCTTGGTCACGCCTGCACCTCGCTTCGCTCAGCCCCGTCGCACGGGCGGCTGAACCTGATGGTGACCCCGCCTTGCCCCGCCACGTGACCTCCTTGACGCGCCGCTGCGCCGATCCGCCCGTGGCAGGTCCGGCCCGCTGTCGTTTCTCACCCCAGAGCCTACGTCGAGCCGTTAGGGCATCCTTGGTGGAGGTCCGACGAGTGGGAACGAATCTGAACGTTGTTCATCCCGTTCTGCACCGTTTCGAGGTGACCGCCGTAATCGAGATCACCGGCGGCGGCCCTTACCGGGCCCTAGGTCTCAATCGGATGCCGGATTCGCCGCCGGGTCCGGGACCGGCCCGCCCATGCGCCGCCGCAGCGAGGTGGTGGCCAACGCCAGCGCCAGCACCACCAGCGCCCCGGAGGCGACGATCAGGACGAGCGCGATCCGCTGGGCCGAGGACATCCCGCCTCCGCCGGAGGTCTGACCGGCCGCGGCGATCACGCCCTGCGAACCCGTCGGGGCCGGGGTCGCCACCGGCGGGGTGGCCAGCGCCGCCGCCGCGGTGATCCGGAAGCTCATCTGCATCTGCCGGGCCCGGCCGCTGCGCGGGTCGAGCTGAGCGATCACCGCCCCGGCCAGCGGCGCCTCCCGCTGGGCCTGCGGGGTGGCGGCGACCGGCAGCCGCAGGGTGGCCGTACGGCCCGCCGGCACGGTACCGGCGTCGCACCGGGTACGGGTCGGCGAGACCACCTCGCAGCCGGGCGTGGCGAGCACGCTGACCCCGGCGGGCAGGACCACCTCGACCCGCCCCGCGGCGTCCACCCGGCCGGTGTTGCCCAGCCGGACGCCCAGCTCGGTGGGGCCGCCGCTGATGTCGAAGGCCACCTCGTCGGCGTCGAGGCTCATCCCGGGCACCGGCGGGCCGGGCGGGAAGAGGACCGCGAAGCCCTCGTTGTCCGCGACCCTGGCCCCCGCGCCGGAGGCGGCGACCCGTACCGAGCCGCTGAGCGGCATCTTCCGCCACGCCTCGCCGCCGACCCGGACCCGGATGAGGCTGGTGAACTTCGCGCCGGGAGCGGCGTCCCACTCGCCGCACTGCCAGTTCCCGCCGCCGACGGCGGCACAGCCCGGGGTGCCGGCGTCGGTCAGCCCGGCGGGCAGCGTGTAGGCGAGGTGTACCCGCGCGGGTGCCGTCCCGGTGTTGGCGACGGTGACCCGCAGCGTGGCACTGGTGCTCCGGGCGTTCCAGTAGGCGGGGCCGAGCACGATGTCGCGGGTGGTGACCCGCACCCCGAGCCCGTCGGGGTTCTGCTGACTGGGCGCGGGACCGTCCGCGGGGGGCCGGCCACCGCCCGGGGCGGGCGGCGGGGCGGGCGCGGTGGTGGTCGGCGCGGCGGTGGTCGGGGCCGGATCGCCGGGGCTGCCCGTCGTCGGTGCTGCCGTGGTCGGCTCCGGCGCCGGGGTGGTCGGCTCCGGGTCCGGGGGCAGGGTGGGCGGCGCGGTGGTGGGCAGCGGCTCGGTGGTGGTCGGCTCGACCGGCGGCGTGGTCTCGTCCGTCGGCTCGCCCGCCGGCGTCGTCGCGTCCGTGGCGGCGGTGACGACGGGGTCGCCCGTGGGAGCCGCGGTGGCCAGGCCGGGCGCGATCGCGAGCGCGACCGCCAGCCCTGTGCCCAGTGATGCCGTGACCAACGAAGAGGTACGCCAGGCGAGCGCCCCCGGGCCGGGGCGTACGTCCACGCGGGCCATCTGTCCTCCGTGACACTGGGTGAGGGTTCATTATTCGGTAACAGTTGCCCGAGGGCACTAGTCCCACCGGGAAACGAATTCGTAACGTGTTCGGTACTGCTCCCGGTCCGGTCGGGCGGGGCCGGTGCCCGGTAGGCTGACCTACCGTGACCGGTTACCTGGGCTCGTACGCGACGCTCGGGCTCCTGCTGCTCGCCAGTGCTCTCTTCTTTGTTACGGCGTTCTCGGCCAATCGGATGTTACGTCCTGGCCGTCCGGCTGATCCTTGGGGCAAGTGGGCCAGCTACGAGTGCGGCCTGGACCCGGTCGGCGGCGACTGGGCGCAGATGCAGATCCGCTACTACGTCTACGCGTACCTCTACGTGCTCTTCGCCGTCGAGGCGGTCTTCCTCTTCCCCTGGGCGCTGGTCTTCGACCGACCCGGTTTCGGCCTGGTCACGGTCGCCGAGATGGGCATCTTCGTGGCCGTGGTCGCGCTCGGCATCCTCTACGCCTGGCGCAAGAACATCCTCCGCTGGACCTGACCGCCCGGCCCGCGGTCAGGCGAGGCCGCGACGGGTGAGCAGTGGCGGACGGTCACCGCGGATCGAGGCGACCATGTCCAGCACCCGGCGCGTGGGGCGGACCTGATGGGCGCGGAAGACCCGGGCGCCGAGCCAGGCCGAGACGGCGGTCGCGGCGAGGGTGCCCTCCAGCCGCTCCGGCACCGGCAGGTCCAGCGTCTCCCCGATGAAGTCCTTGTTCGACAGGGCCACCAGCAGCGGCCAGCCGGTCGCGGTCAGCTCGTCGAGCCGGCGGGTGATCTCCAACGAGTGCCGGGTGTTCTTGCCGAAGTCGTGCGCCGGGTCGATCAGGATGCCGTCGGGGCGTACCCCCAGGGCCACCGCACGCTCGGCGAGCCCGGTCACCGTCGTGACCACGTCGCCGACCACGTCGTCGAAGGCGGCCCGGTGCGGCCGGGTACGCGGGGCGAGCCCGCCGGCGTGCGAGCAGACCAGCCCGGCCCCGGTCTGCGCGGCGACCCGGGCCAGCGCCGGGTCGGCGCCGGACCAGGTGTCGTTGAGCAGGTCGGCGCCGGCCGCCACCGCCTCCACCGCGACCTCGGCCCGCCACGTGTCGATCGAGATCACCACGTCGGGGAAGGCGGCCCGGACGGCGGCGATGGTGTCCACCGTCCGCCGGATCTCCTCGGCGACGTCGACCTCGTCGCCCGGCCCGGCCTTCACCCCGCCGATGTCGATGATCTCCGCGCCCTCGGTCACCGCGAGCTCCACCGCGCGCAGCGCGCTGTCCTGGGCGAAGGTCGCGCCCCGGTCGAAGAACGAGTCCGGTGTGCGGTTGACGATCGCCATCACCACCAGCTCGCCCGGTGCGAACGTCCGCCCACCGAGCCGCAGCGCCCCGGCCATCCCGCCTCCCGCCCGTCGCCGGCCGGGTCACCCGGCCGCTGACGACGCTATCCGGTCGCCCGGCGCCCCGCCGGGCCGGGACGCCACCAGCGGACACGTACCCCTGCGGTGGGTTGGGGTCGCTCGGGGGGTGCTCGCCGTGCCACGATCTGTCCATGGGTCAGGTTCTGCTCGTACTGGTCATCGCGTTGACCGTGGCGGCGGTGGTGTTCGGGGTGACGGTGCTGGTCTCCGGCCGGGACGCCGGCCTGGCGCCGGCCGAGCCGGACGGCCGGGCCGTGCCGCTGCCGGGCAGCCGGCCGCTGCGCGAGACGGACGTCGGCGCGGTCCGCTTCGACACCGCGCTGCGGGGCTACCGGATGGCCCAGGTCGACCAGGCGATGCGCCGGGCCGCCTACGACATCGGCTACAAGGCCGAGCTGATCGGCGTGCTGGAGGCGGAGGTCGCGGCGCTGCGCGAGGGCCGGCTGGCGGACGCCGACGCGCTGCGCCGGGCCCGCGAGGAGGCGGCCGGTGACGCCCCGGCCACCGACCCCACCCCGCGGTACGCGGACCCGGCCGCGACCCCGGCGGACGCCCCGACCGACGCGCCGCGTGCCGTCGAGCCGAGCGCGGCGGACCCGGACGGCATCCGCCCGCTCGCCGCCGACGCGCCGGCGGCCGACGACGCCGACGCGCCGGCCCTGCGTACCGCCGTCGACCCCGCCGCGCCGTCCGAGGCGCCCGCCGACGCCGCACCCGCCCTGCGCACCGCGGCCGTGGACGCCGACACCCGCCCCACCGACGGGAACGCCGACGCCGACCCGACCGGCGGCCGGCCCGCCGACCGGGTCCGCTCGGAGACGCGGTGACCGGGCCGGACGGCGCGGACAGCCTGCGGGAAGCGGCGCAGCCCGGCGCCGGCGAGTTCACCGCCACCGTGATCGTGGACGCCCCCGCCGGCCGGGTCTTCGCCGCGCTCACCGACTGGGAGCGGCAGTCCGACTGGATCCCGTTCACCACGGTCCGCGTCGTCGAGGGCGACGGCGGGGAGGGCACCCTGGTCGAGGCGGTCACCGCGCTCGGGCCGGCCGTGCTGCGCGACCAGATGCGGGTGGTCCGGGTGGACGCGCCGTACGAGGTCGGCGTCGTGCACTGCGGCAAGCTGCTGCGCGGCCCCGGCGTGCTGCGCTGCACCCCGCTGGCCCGCGACCGCACCCAGGTGGTCTGGCACGAGTGGTTCCACCTGCCCGGCGGGCCGGCCGGCCGGGTGGCGTGGCCGCTGCTCTGGCCGGGTTCCAAGGCGAGCCTGACGCTGGCGCTGAAGCGGTTCGCCCGGCTGGTCGAGCAGGGCCGGCTGCCCTGACCGGGTCCCGCTGTCGGGGCTCTGGCCTACCGTGTACGCCGTGACTGACCTGGTGACCGGCCCCGACGGGCTGACCCGCTGCGCCTGGGGGTCGAGCACCCCGGACTACGCCGTCTACCACGACACCGAGTGGGGCCGGCCGCTGCGCGGCGACGACGCCCTCTACGAGCGGCTGACGCTGGAGGCCTTCCAGTCCGGCCTGTCCTGGCTGACCATCCTGCGCAAGCGGCCGGCGTTCCGGCTGGCCTTCGACGAGTTCCGCATCGAGCGGGTCGCCGGCTACGGGGAGGCCGACGTGACCCGGCTGCTCGCCGACGCGGGGATCGTCCGCAACCGCGCCAAGATCGAGGCGGCGATCGCCAACGCGCGGGCCGCGCTGGAGCTGCCCGACGGGCTCTCCGCGCTGCTCTGGTCGTACGCGCCGCCGCCCCGGGGCGCCCGGCCGGAGTCGTTCGCGCAGGTGCCCGCCCTGACGCCGGAGTCCACCGCGATGGCCAAGGCCCTCAAGAAGAGCGGCTTCCGCTTCGTCGGCCCCACCACCGCGTACGCGCTGATGCAGGCCACCGGCATGGTCGACGACCACCTGACCGGCTGCCACGTGGTCGCCGCCGGGGCGGCCCGTGATGGGATGGGGGCATGACCGCAACCGACCACCGCGCCAGCGCGACGACCGACGTCGACGGGCCGGCTGAGGGCGCCTGGGCGGTGCTCCTGCCGGCCGGTCGGCACGACGCTGAACGCCTCGTCCACCACGACACCCTGGAGCTGCCGGCCGTGGCCGGGGAGCCCCGCCCGCGCCCCGGCGACCCGGTGGCGGTGCTGGTGGCGGAGCCGTCCCGGCTGGTGGCGCTGGGCCGGGTCGCCGGTGGGGGAGAGGACGCGCTGGTGGTGACGTACACCCGGCGGGCCTTCGACGAGCCGGTGCCGGCCGACCAGGTGCCGATCGCCGGGCCGGTCACCCCGCTGGCGCCCGAGGTCTACCGCGAGCTGGTCGACCGGCTCGGTCCGCCGCCGCTGCGCCGCACCTGGCTGGTCAGCCTGGATCTCCCGATCGAGGCGGACTCCCGGGCCGAGGCGGTCCGGCTCTTCTGGTCGTACGTGCAGGAGCTGGGCCCGGCCGAGCTGCCCGCGTTCGTCTCACCCTCCGGCGACGAACTGGCAATGCAGGCGTTCGTGCTGGGCGCCGAGGCCAACCAGGACCCGGAGGAGGACGACTGACCCCCTCCGGGTGAGCACCGGCGGTGGCGCCGTCAGTGCCCCTCGAAGGCCGGCTTGCGCTTCTCGACGAAGGCCATGGTGGCGGCCCGGTGGTCGCTGGTGGCCCCGCAGATCGCCTGGGCCTGCGCCTCGGCGGCGAGGGCGTCGGCGAGGGTGCCCGCGTCGGCGATGGAGAGCTGCCGCTTGATCGCCCCGTACGCGACGGTCGGGCCGGCGGCGAGCCGGGCGGCCAGCTCGTGCGCGGCCGGCAGCACCTGCTCGTCGTCCTCGACCAGCTTGTTGAGCAGGCCCAGCCGGCAGGCCTCCTCGGCGCCGACCGGCTCGGCGAGCATCAGCAGCTCGACGGCCTTGGCGTGACCGACCAGCCGGGGCAGCGTCCAGGAGGCCCCGGTGTCGGCGGCCAGCCCCACCCCGGCAAAGGCCATCAGGAACTTCGTCTTCGGGCCGCCGACCCGGAAGTCGGCGAGGAACGCCAGCGAGGCGCCCGCCCCGGCGGCCATCCCGCGCACCGCGGCCACCACCGGCTTGGGCAGGTTCGCCAGCCGGGCGGCGATCGGGTTGTAGTGCGCCCGCACGGTGTCCAGCGGGTTCGCGGTCGTCGACTGCAGGGTCTGCACGTGCTCGCGCAGGTCCTGGCCGGCGCTGAACTGCCCGCCCGCGCCGGCCAGCACCACCGCCCGGCAGGAGCGGTCGGACTCCAGCTCGGCCAGGGTGTCCCGGAGCGCCTCCTTGAGCGCCACGTCGAGCGAGTTCATCGCCGTGGGGCGGTTCAGCGTCAGGGTGACCACGGCGTCGGTGCGGTCGACGAGCAGCGGCTCGGTCACGTTCTAACGACCCTTCTGTCGGGCGGTGCGGTTGCTGGCGTCGAGGCACTGCTCGACGTACCGGTCGGCGGCCGGCCGCAGCCGGGCTGCGTGCCGGTCGAAGAAGCTGGCCGCGGCGGTGCCGGGCCAGCGCTCCGGGAGCAGCGCCGGAGGCAGCTGCGGGTCCCGGAACAGGAAGGTACGCCACGCGTGCACCAGCCGGAACCGGGCCGCGTACGCCTCCTCGTCGCCGCTGCGCACGGTCACCCCGGCCAGCAGCGGCCGCTGCTCGGCGACGAACCGCTCGTAGGCGTGCCCGATCTCGGCGAGGTCCCAGGCCCGGCGGACCACCCCCATCGCGCCCGGCGTGCCGGCGGCGTGCGCGGCGGTGAACCGCTCGTAGCGCACCCCGGCCTCCTCCAGGAGCAGGTCCACGTCCTCGCTCGCCCGGGTGGCCACCCAGGTGTGCTCGTCGAGGGTGCCGTAGCCCAGGAAGCTCAGGTTGGCGGCGAGGCGCTGCCGGTCCCGCCGGGCGGTCGGGGTCTGGAGCACCAGCAGATCGAAGCGGCCGTCCCAGGTGACCCGGCCGGTGCGGTAGATCCTCGCGGCCGCCTCGTCGAGTCGCCGGGCGGCCTTCGGTGTGATCGAATATCCCGGCCCGGTGGCCAGCCGGAGCGGATCGAGCCAGCCCTGACGGACCATCCGGGAGACCGCGGTGCGCACGGCCGGGGGAGCGACCCCGAGCGGCGCCAGCAGCTTGACCAGGGCGGCGACCGGTGCACGGCCACCCCTCGGCCGGAGGTAGTCGCCGTACAGGTCGAAGAGTGCCGACCGTGCCTGCATGACCGCACATTGTGACAGGCCTTCTCAAGATAAGCTAGATGCTGTTACATCAATGCTGCTCCGGTTTGGGTCCGGCGGTGTTCATCAGGGAAAATCGTTGGTCGACACCCTCGCGTACGTTGCGGGTGGTCGTGACGAAGTGGCTGTGGGGCAACCCACCGACCCTGATACAGGTCTGAGGGGAGACAACATGGCGGCGATGAAGCCGCGGACGGGCGACGGTCCGCTGGAAGTCACCAAGGAGGGCCGGGGCATCGTCATGCGGGTCCCGCTGGAGGGCGGTGGCCGACTCGTCGTCGAGATGACTCCCGACGAGGCCAACGCACTCGGTGACGCGCTGAAGGCAGCCGCCGGCTGATCGACCGACAGACCGCGCGGCGACGCGCGGACGGTTCGTCGTATCCCTGAGCCACCGGCCATGCCGGTGGCTCAGGGTCTTCACCTGCCCTACGCGGGGCGGCCAGGCCCCGCACCACGATCCTTTCCGGAGGTACGGTCCAGCGTGCTCGCCATCCGCCTGTCAGCCGGTGCCGACCGGTACGACACCCTCGTCCTGCCCGTCCGCGCGGCGGCCGCGGCCGACGGGGACGACGCCCCGGCGACGCTCGCCCCGACCGGGCCGGCCCTGCCCGACGAGGTGCGGGCGGAGGCGACCGCCCTGCTGCCGGCCGCCCGGCTGACCGGCAAGGCCGGCGAGACGTACGCGCACCTGCGCCCGTCGCGCACCCCCGCCCGGCTGCTGCTGCTCGGCGTCGGCGACGGCGCCGACCGGGCGTGGCGGACCGCCGGAGCCGCGCTGAGCCGGGCCGGCGAGGATGAGACACACATCACGTTTCTGGTGCCGACCGGCACCGGGGCGGAGGCCGTCCGCGCCCTCGTCGAGGGGCTGCTGCTCGCCTCCTACCGGTTCCGGATGACCGAGGCCGGCGAGTCACCGGCGCTGACCGGGGTGGACCTGCTGGTCGACGACCCGGAGCCGTACCGCGACGCGGTCGAGGCGGCGGTCACCACCGCCCGGATGACCCGGCTCGCCCGGGACCTCACCAACACCCCGTCCTCGGTGAAGAACCCGCAGTGGTTCGTCGCGCAGGTCGAGGCCGCGACGGCCGACCAGCCCGACCTGCACCTGCGGGTACGCGGCCCCGAGGAGCTGGCGGCCGAGGGCTTCGGCGGCATCCTCGCCGTCGGCGGCGGCTCGGCCAGCACCCCCCGCCTGGTCGAGCTGGACTGGCGCCCCGCCGACGCCCGCACCCACGTGGTGCTCGTCGGCAAGGGGATCACCTTCGACACCGGCGGCATCTCGATCAAGCCGGTGCCGGCGATGAAGCTGATGCGCAAGGACATGGCCGGGGCCGCCGCCGTGGTCGCGGCGACGCTCGGCGCGGCGGCGCTGCGGCTGCCGGTGCGGATCACCACGCTCGCCCCGCTGGCGGAGAACATGGTCAGCGGATCGGCGTTCCGCCCCGGCGACATCGTCCGCCACTACGGCGGTCTGACCAGCGAGACCACCAACTCCGACGCCGAGGGCCGGCTGGTCCTCGCCGACGCCCTGGCGTACGCCGTCCAGGAGCTCCAGCCGGACCTGCTGATCGACCTGGCCACCCTGACCGGGGCCAACGCGGTCGCGCTCGGCAAGCGCACCGGTGCCCTCTACAGCGAGAACGACCAGCTCGCCGCCGACCTGCTGGCCGCCGTGGACGCCGCCGGCGAGGCCGCCTGGCGGATGCCGCTGCCCGCCGACTACGTCGAGCACCTCGGCAGCGACCTGGCCGACCTGCACAGCTCGCCCGACGCGGGCGCCGGTTCGGTGACCGCCGCGCTGTACCTGCGCGAGTTCACCGGCGACCTGCGCGACCGCTGGCTGCACATCGACATGTCCGCGCCGTCCTGGGCCGACGGCGACGACGCCGAGCTGACCCGGGGCGCGACCGGCTGGGGCGTACGCGGGCTGCTGCGCTGGCTGGCGACGCTGGGCTGAGGTGGCGCTCCCGCCCGGCACCGGAGCGGACGCCGGGCCGGCGGTCGGGAACGGGCGGTCAGGGACGGGTCAGCACTTGACCGCGGCGAGCAGGCCGTGCCCGACCGGCAGCAGCGCCGGGATCCAGTGCTCCGACTCCCGCAGTGCCTTGATCGTCTCGCGGACGGTCACCGTCTCCGCGTCGCGCGCCGTCGGGTCGCCGATCCGCCCGCTGGCCAGCGTGCCGTTGAGGGCCAGCACCCCGCCGGGTCGCAGCAGCCGCAGCGCGGCGTCCGAGTACGCCGCGAAGCCGGTCGCCTCGGCGTCGACGAAGACCAGGTCGTACGCGCCGTCGGCGAGCCGGGGCAGCACGTCCAGCGCCCGGCCGGTGATGATCCGGGTACGCCCCGACGGAAAGCCGGCCTCGACGAAGATCCGCCGGGCGATCCGCTGGTGCTCGACCTCCAGGTCGATGGTGGTGAGCACGCCGTCGGCCCGCATCCCGCGCAGCAGCCAGACGCCGCTGACCCCGGTGCCGGTGCCGATCTCCACCACCGCCCGGGCGTTGCCCGCGGCGGCGAGCAGGCGCAGCGCCGCCCCGGCCCCGGGCGTCACCGCGTCGAGGCCGACCTCCAGGGCGAGGCTGCGGGCGGTCCGCAGCACGAGGTCCTCGCCGACGTACGACTCGGCGAACTGCAGCGCCTGCGCCGTCGGAGTGCCGGAATTGGCGACCGTGGCGATGGGACACCTCCGGGCGGCGGGAGTGGTGCGGGGGGCGGGTTGGCGGTATGAGCCTAGAGGCGAGCCTTCCGCCGCGCAGCCGCGCCGTCCGCCGTTGACGATCACGCCCGGCAGAAGCTCATGCCATCCGGCTCATCCGTGCAATCCTGGAAGCGGCATCCCGCGTTTCGCGACGGCGGCCGCACCACGCGGCACGGGGGATCCGGGGACGGACTGGGAGGCACCGACGTGACCGACGGCTGGGACTGGCGCCAGCCCGGTGGGACTCCGGCACCGGCGGGACCGCCGGGCGGGGCGACGCCGGTGGGCCCCCCGGCGGCGCCGCAGAGCGCCCCGGGCGGCACGACATCACCCTGGTGGTCCGACGCGCTCGCCGACCCGTGGCGGGACCCGTACGCGCCGGCCGCCGTGGTGGTCCCGGGCGCCCTCGCCCCCGGGTCCGCGCCGGAGCCGGTGACCGACCCGGACGCCCCGGGCCGGCCGAAGCTGCGCCAGCTGCTGCTCGTCCCGCTGATCACCGCACTGCTCGCCGGGTCCCTCGGCGGGGCCCTGGGGTACGCCTTCGCGGTCCGGGGCGGGGCCGGGGGCGGCGTGGCGCTCGGCGCCCGGCCCGCCGAGGCACCCGGCCTGGCCCAGCGCCGCCCGGAGTCGCTGGCCGGGGTCGCCGAGAAGGTCCTGCCCAGCGTGGTCACCGTACGGGTGGCCGGCCTGGGCGGGGTCAGCGAAGGCTCGGGCTTCATCGTCAGCGCCGACGGGCACGTGATCACCAACGACCACGTGGTCTCCGGCAACACCGGCCGCGCCTCGGTGATCTTCAGCGACGGCAGCACCGCGCCGGCCACCGTCGTCGGCCAGGACCCCGAGTCGGACGTCGCGGTGATCAAGGTCAACCGTGCCGGGCTGCGCCCGGTGGAGTTCGGCGACTCCGACGCGCTGGCGGTGGGCGACCCCGTGCTCGCCATCGGCTCGCCGCTCTCGCTGGCCAACACCGTCACCGCCGGCATCGTCAGCGCCCTGGACCGCACCATGCAGGCCGGTGAGCCCGGCGGCCCGGTGCGCTACTACGCGGCGATCCAGACCGACGCCGCGGTCAACCACGGCAACTCCGGCGGCCCGCTGGTGGACACCGCCGGCCGGGTGATCGGGGTCAACTCCACGATCAAGTCGCTGGTCGGCGAGGGGCAGGAGGCGGGCAACATCGGCCTCGCCTTCGCCATCCCGATCAACCAGGCCAAGCGGATCACCCAGGACATCATCGGCACCGGCAAGGCCCGCCGTACGGTGATCGGCGCGCAGGTGGGCGGCGCCGGCACGGCCACCGGCGGGGCGGGCGTACGGCTGGCCGCGGTGGAGCCGTCCGGCCCGGCGGCCGGCGCGGGGCTCAAGGCCGGCGACGTGGTCCTCAAGCTGAACGGCCGGCCGATGACCGAGCCGACCGACCTGATCGCGCTGGTGCGCAAGTTCGCCCCGGGATCGGTGGTGACGGTGGAGTACCGGCGGGGGTCGTCCCGGCAGAACACCTCGGTGACCCTCGCCGCAGACGCGAAGTGAGGACCGGTCACCCCCTCCCGGGCCCGCGCCCGACGTGCGTAGTCTTGCTCTGACGCCGACGAGGAGGCCCAGCAGTGCTCGACAACCTGAACTGGTGGGAGATCGGTGCGCTGCTGCTCCTGGCGCTGCTGATCTTCGGTGACCGGCTGCCCAACGTCATCAACGACGGCCTGCGGATGGTCCGGAACCTGCGGGGCATGGCCCGCAACGCGACCGGCGACCTGAGCCGTGAGCTGGGCACCGACATCCAGCTGGAGGACCTGCACCCGAAGGCGTTCATCCGCAAGCACCTGCTCAGCGAAGAGGACGAGCAGGCGATCCGGAAGCCGTTGCAGGGCGTCTACGACAACCTACGGGCGGACGTGACCGGCGTGCACAACGAGCTCAAGGACGTGGCCGACGCCGCCGACCTGCGCGGCAAGGGCGGCCGTCCGGCCACCGCCACCGGCGCCGAAGACCTCCATCCGCGAGCCGTCGGGCAGCTCCAGCCAGGCCATGTTCTCGATGACGCCGA